>JAFUQY010000048.1 GCA_017472105.1 Clostridia bacterium
GACGGCGATACGCTGTACTACTCCCTGTATGATCCGATAGACGCATTCAAGTGGGAGATCTGGATGAAAACGAAGGACGGACAGAGTAAAAAACTGGTGACGAAAATGGTTCAGCAATACTTCCGAAATACGATTTACAGAATCTCTCCTGACAAAGCCGGGAAAAAAGGGACTGCCGCACCGTTCTGCGAAACTCTGACGGATAAGGATTTCTACCTCGCCGATGTTTATGCAATCCATAACGGCATGCTGATCGGACAGTTCAAAGAACCGTATTCAGAAGGAACGCGGAAAGGCATGACAACAGGGAAGGCGGTCATTGATGTCGAGACCGGAGATATCATCCGGATCACGTCAATCAGCTATTTCCCGGAAAATACGGTATTCCCATACGAAGAAACCGACTGAATCAGGGAGAGTGCACATGAAAAAGATACTTTTGTCAATGCTCGCGGCACTTCTGCTGCTTTCGTCCTGCACATCGGGAGAAAAGCCGCCGACATACAGCGAAATCCGCGGGAATTACTACTCTCCGTCTGACAGTGAATCCGAAACCGAACCTGAAACCACCGATCCTCTCGAAGAAGAAGCGGCAAAACTGCGCGAAGAACACAGCAAAGCCGCGGCGGCGATTCTCAGCGAAAACAGGGAGACGAATTTCGGCACAACCGTTTACGGCACGCAGACAGCAGTGGAATGTGACGGCGGGATTTACATCGACTGCGGCATGAAAATATGCCTTCTCAACCGTAAAACCGGATATTTGCAGGGACTCTGCAATGACCCGCTTTGCCGACACGATTCCTGCATTGAATCGTACTGGATCAATTCCATGGTTTCTGACGGAGATCGCCTCTACTTCAAGGGTCACAGCACAACATACCTCGAGTATTTCTCAAAAGATTGGGACAAAAGCTCGTTTATTGCGTCCTATGACCCCGAAAACGATGAACTGGAATTTCTCGAAGTCTGGGAAAAGGACCGCGGCACAGTTTCCGGCGGACTGACCCTGCACAACGGATATCTCTATTACACAAAAAAGATGAACGAGCAGACGAACAGTCTCTTCCGGATTCCGGCAGACGGCGGTCAGAGCGAGCGTCTTACGTTCAAAGACGAATTTGTGCAGCAGTGGACATTCTCTGACGGAAAAATCCTGTACCGCACGGATGCATTCACGCTGAAAAGCATGAACATGGACGGCAGCGGTGCTGAAATTCTGGAGGATTACATCTGCATGGCGTATGCGGACGGAGATGTGATTTATAAAATCTCCGCGAAAGACGAAAACGGATTTCTGGTTTACCGCAATGAGGAAGCCCTGCCTGTCCGGGTATTTTCGCCGGTCAATACGGTTGTGATGGGCGGCTCGCTGTGGTTTACAGTTCATGATGAACGTGTTCTCGGAAGCTACACGGACAAAAACGGCAGAAAACAGAGCATCAAAACGTACAACGGCACATCGTTCTGCCGCTATGATCCCGCAGCCGGTAAAATCGAGGAGTACGACTGCTACTTCGGGTTCGGTGTCATTGAATTCTGCGGCACGATCGGCGACTATATGCTCATCGTCGGAACCATGGAAGACCGCAGTTATTCCTGGTGGATTTTCAATCCTGAAGATCCGTCGGAGGCTTACCGGCTGTACGAATACTGACAAAATCCAGCCAAACAAAAGAAATCGGGACTTCGATGTGAAATCCCGATTTTTTGTTGTTATCGTGTCAGCAGACTGTCGGTGAACTGCCGCGCAAGTCTTGCGGAGCGTCCGCCGCGTTCGAGTGCAAACCGTTCGGCAAGCAGATCCAGCTCGTCCGGTGCCATGTCGATGCCGTTTTCTTCTGCAAGATGATGTACGATGTGCAGGTAGGTCTCCTTGTTCGGCTTCGAGAAGGTGACGTGGATTCCGAACCGCCCGGACAGGGAAATCAGCTCCTGCACGGTGTCGTTGCGGTGAACATCGTCGCCGTCGCGGTCGGAGAAAGTTTCCTTGATGATGTGGCGTCGGTTGCTGGTGGCATAGATCACCACATTGGAGGATTTCGCCGTCACCGAGCCTTCGAGAACCGCCTTGAGCGCATTGAAGCTGTCGTCATCCTTCAGGAAGGACAGATCGTCGATGAACAGCACAAATTTCAGCGGATTTGCCGACAGCTCATCGAGAACCTTCGGAATTGCGCGGAGCTGATCCTTGCGGATTTCGATCAGGCGCAGACCGTCACTCCACAGAGCATTGACGACCGCCTTGACCGTGGAGGATTTGCCCGTTCCCGCGTCTCCCGTGAGCAGAACATTCGCGGCAGGCTTTCCCGCAAGAAGCGCGCGGGTATTGTCAAGAATAATCTGCCGTTCACGGTCATAATCCACGAGATCGGAAAGCTCCGTTCTGTCGGGATGCTGTACGGGTACGATGCGGTCGTTGTCATCCACGAGGAACATGCGGTTCTTCGCATAGATGCCGTAGCCGAATTTCCCGATGTTCTCCGTGCGGTGCAGGTAGATTTCCTTCAGACGCAGTGCTGTTGTCGTGAAATCCGGGAGGTATCCGCTGTATTTCAGAGCCAGACACAGCTTTTCTTTGGTCAGCGCGGTCAGCTCCTGCAAGACATCCAGCTCGGCTTCCAGTGCCTGCACCATGTATCCGGGAATCGTCCTGCCCTGAGCCGCGGTTCTGACACAGACATTCTCGCTTTCCAGACAGAGCGCCTTGACATATTCACCGAGATTGCCGCCGTTGGCTTCGTAAAGCGCGGAGACGAACGCTGTGTAGGAGGCACATGTCGCTTTCCCGAGATGGGCATACAGCGCGGAGAGAACGGGATCGTTCATCAGTCCCCGGAAGATGCACAGGGTATCCAGTTTTGTTTTCAGTTCTTTCATATGATTATAATAAAGTGTCGCCGGTTGTGTCAGTTCAGAATCGCACCGGATGCACCGCCGGAAACCAGAGCGGCATAGCGTCTGAGGTAACCGGACAGTTCTTTCGTCTTCGGAACAAAGTTCTTCATGCGCTCCGCGAGGATTTCGTCCGGGACAGCCAGTTCGATGGTGTTTTCGGGGATGTTGATGCGGATGATGTCGCCGTCCTCAACCACACCGATCAGACCGCCGGACGCAGCTTCGGGTGTGACGTGACCGATGCAGGCACCTCTTGTGGCACCGCTGAACCGTCCGTCCGTGATGAGTGCGACGCTGTTTCCGAGTCCCATTCCCATGATCGCGGAGGTGGGATTCAGCATTTCACGCATGCCGGGACCACCCTTCGGACCTTCGTAGCGGATGACAACCACGTCGCCTGCCACGATTTTTCCGGCGTTGATGGCGGTCTGCGCTTCCTCTTCGGAGTCAAATACCTTCGCGGGACCTTCGTGCACGAGCATTTCCGGGAGAACCGCAGAACGCTTGACGACACTGCCTTCGGGTGCGAGATTGCCCTTGAGCACCGCAATGCCGCCGGTTTCGCTGTACGGATTTTCCGCCGGACGGATGACTTCGGGATCCCGGTTGACGCATCCCGCGATGTTCTCGCCGATCGTCTTTCCGGTCACGGTCATGCAGCCGGTGTTCAGGAGTCCCTTTTTCGTCAGCTCGTTCATCACCGCATACACGCCGCCCGCTTCATCGAGGTCTTCCATGTATGTCCGTCCCGCAGGTGCGAGGTGGCAGAGATTCGGCGTTTTTGCACTGATTTCGTTCGCGATGTCGAGATTCAGATCCACGCCGCATTCGTGCGCAATCGCGGGAAGATGCAGCATGGAGTTGGTCGAGCATCCGAGCGCCATATCGACGGTGAGGGCATTCATCAGGGCTTCCTTCGTCATGATATCGCGCGGACGGATGTTTTTCCGCAGAAGCTCCATCACCGCCATACCGGCATGCTTGGCAAGCTCAATCCGCGCGGAGTACACAGCAGGAATCGTACCATTGCCGCGCAGTCCCATGCCGAGTGCTTCTGTCAGGCAGTTCATGGAGTTCGCCGTGTACATCCCCGAGCAGGAGCCGCACGTCGGACAGGTTCTGCATTCGTATTCAAACAGTTTTTCGTCGGTGATTTTGCCCGCATTGTACGCGCCGACCGCTTCGAACATGGAGGAAAGGCTTGTTTTTCTGCCTTCGACTCTGCCTGCAAGCATCGGACCGCCGCTGACGAATACGGTGGGAATGTTCACTCTCGCCGCCGCCATCAGAAGCCCGGGTACGTTCTTGTCGCAGTTCGGAACCATGACCAGTCCGTCAAATCCGTGCGCCAGAGCCATGGCTTCGGTGGAATCGGCAATCAGATCGCGGGTGACGAGGGAGTATTTCATCCCGGTATGACCCATTGCGATGCCGTCACAGACCGCGATTGCAGGGAAAACGATGGGAGTACCGCCCGCCATGGCAACACCCAGCTTGACGGCATCCACAATTTTGTCGATGTTCATATGCCCCGGCACGATCTCATTGTAGGAGCTGACGATCCCGATGAGCGGACGCGCCTGTTCTTCTGCGGTCAGACCCAGTGCGTGGAACAGACTCCGGTGTGGTGCATTCTGAACACCGTCAACTACATTTTCTTTCGGCATGATGCTGCCTCCTCTCAGTTGTTGATGAGCTTGTCTTCATCGCTCCAGCTGTACAGCTTGCGGATATCGGAGCCAACCACTTCGGACGGATGCTCGGACGCCTTCTTTCTCATGGCGTTGAAGTGAACCTGAGCACCTGCGGAAGACATGTCGAGCAGGAAGTCCTTCGCGAACGTGCCGTCCTGAATGTCGGACAGGATTTTCTTCATGGTCTTCTTGGTTTCTTCGGTAATGATCTTCGGACCGGTGACGTAATCGCCGTATTCCGCTGTGTTGGAGATGGAGTAGCGCATGCCCGCGAAACCGCTCTGGTAAATCAGGTCGACGATGAGCTTCATTTCATGGATGCATTCGAAGTACGCGTTTCTCGGGTCGTATCCGGCTTCCACGAGGGTTTCGTAACCTGCCTGCATCAGCGCACAGACACCGCCGCA
>JAFUQY010000394.1 GCA_017472105.1 Clostridia bacterium
CGGCAGCAGATGATGCTCCGCCGCCGCTCTTGCGCTGTTCTCTTTTTTCTCACATGTCCGCTGCATCCAGACCCGTATTCGCACGGAATTGCAGCTGGTACAGCTCGGCGTAGATGCCGTTCTTTTCGATGAGGTCTTCATGCCGTCCCTGCTCGACGATGCGTCCGCCGGAGATGACCGCGATTTCGTCCGCGTTCTTGATCGTGGAGAGACGGTGCGCAACGACGAGGGTGGTTCTGCCGCGGCACAGCTCGTCGAGAGACTGCTGGATCAGGATTTCCGTCGTGTTGTCGAGCGCCGATGTCGCTTCATCGAGGATGAGGATCGGCGGATTCTTCAGGAATACCCGCGCAATCGAGAGACGCTGCTTCTGACCGCCGGAGAGACGCACGCCGCGTTCCCCGATCTCGGTCGCGTAGCCGTTCTCGAGCGTCATGATCCAGTCGTGGATGTTCGCACGCTTTGCCGCTTCGATGACCTCTTCCTCGGTGGCGTCAAGGCGTCCGTAGAGGATGTTGTCGCGGATGGATGCGTTGAAGAGGTAGATATCCTGCTGCACGATGCCGATGTTGCGGCGCAGGGATTCCATGGTCACACCGCGGATTTCCCTGCCGTCGATGTAAATCTCGCCCTGCTGGAGCTTATAGAAGTTCGGGATCAGGTGACAGATCGTGGTTTTGCCGCCGCCGGACGGTCCGACGAGTGCGAAGGTCTTTCCCTTCTGAATATCGAGGGACACATCGGTCAGAACGTCGACGATCTCGGTCATGGTGCCGTCTTCCTTCTCGGTCGGGTCGTATGCGAAGGTGACGTTTTTCAGCTCAATATGCCCTTCTACTTCACCGATATCGCAGGCACCCGGCAGGTCGGTTTCCGGAACCTCGTCCATGATCTCGAGGAAGCGTTCGAAGCCCGTGACGCCGTTCTGGTACTGCTCCATGAAGTTGATGAGCGTCATAACGGGCGAGATGAACATGCCGACGGAGACGACAAACGCGGAGTAGTCACCGAAGCCGATCCGTCCGCTGTACAGGAACAGGCCTCCCGCGATGAGGACGATGACGTTGAATACATCGGTGATGAATGCCGTGCCGGAGTGGAACTGACCCATCGCACGGTACGCATCGGAGCGCGCAGACACGAAGGATTCGTTGCCCTCCTCAAACTTCACGGCTTCGCGTTCCGCGTTCGTGAAAGCCTTGGTGACGCGGATGCCGCTGATGGAGGACTCCAGAGACGCATTGATCTGCGCCACGGACTGACGGCTTCTCGTGAATGCCTCGCGCATCTTCTTTCTCAGCACCGCCGCGATGAGCACAAGGAACGGCACCGCCACGAAGATGATGAGCGTGAGCCAGATGTCGATCGTGGAGAGATAGAGGAACGAGGTGATGATGGCAATGGAGGAAATGATGAGGTTCTCCGGTCCGTGATGCGCAAGCTCGGAGATATCCATGAGGTCGTTGGTCATACGGGACATGATCTTGCCCGTTTCGTGGTTGTCGTAGAAGGAATACGGCAGTTTTTCCAGATGCCGGAACATGTCACTGCGCATCTCTGCCTGCATCCGTACGCCCATGACGTGACCGATGTACTGAATGAAGAAATTCAGGAGCATCTTCACCAGATACAGCCCGAGCAGAAGCATCCCGAAGCCGATGATGAGGCGGTACTGCTTGTTTGGGATGAAGTCATTGAGCATGTTCCGCGTGACGATGGGGTACACAATCCCGATCAGGGACACGCACAGCGACGCCAGCATATCGAGGACGAAGATCTTCATATGCGGCTTGTAATAGGCGAGGAATCGTTTGAGCATGATGTTCTCCCGTGTGATTGATTTGGTTACGGATATGATAGCACGATTTTTAAATTTTGTCAATGCGGTTGTAGGAATTCGTCACAAACCATAGCTTTCGCAGTTCTCGTAATCCGGAATCGGTGCGAACATGCCGGAACCCGATGTATTCTTTCTTCTTCCCCTCTGCGGTGCACAGCTTCCCGTACCGGAATAAGACTGCGGAGCCGGCGGCGGTGTATAGGGTATATTATTATTTCTATTATTATATCTATTATTAGGGTCTGATTTCTTCAACGTATCCGGTGCAGATTCTTCAACGTATGAGGTAGAAGTTTCTGCACAGGATGTTGAAGTTTCTCTACTGTCGGATTCAGGAAATTTAACGTAGATAATATTGGCGGCATGTGCTCCGCGGCGATGGATTTCGACCAGCTTTTTCTCTTCCAGCTCATGCATGGAATTAATCACGGTGTGGCGTTTCCGTTTGGCATCGGCGGCAAGATGCTCAATGGGATACACGATATACACCCGTCCGTATTCATCCACCTGCCGGTTCACAGTGGACAGATTGAACCGCCGGATGAGAAAGCCGTAGATAATCAGCGTCGTCATGGACAGTCCCAGATCAAGGGCACATACGGGAATGGTGATATAGGGCGGCAGTTTGAGATAATTGTTCAATATTCGTTCCCCTTTCAAGAACATTTGTTCTGTCCGTATTATACCACATCCCGCGGATTTTGTCAAGTCCTTGCAATCCCGTACCGGATGTAGTATAATAGAGGAAAAGAAACCCACCAAAGGAGGACGACACATGCGAAAAATGCTGCTCGGAATCTGGCTTGCCGTCATCACGCTCGCATCCCTGATTCTGATTCTCATCACCGGCAGTGAGTTCTGGCTCATCCCGGCGATTGTGTTCTTCGTCTGCTCCGCGTACTGCACCGTCGACGGCTACCTCACATGGGGTCCGAAAGCCCGCGAAGACGGAGACGAAGACCCGCCCGGACTCCCGCCGCAGTACAAATGAGCGGAGATCTCCCTCAGGGAAAATTCTACAAAATCAACCGCAATGCAAAGAAAAACAGCCCCGTGAAATTCATGAGGCTGTTTGTTCTTTTTGTGAAGGAAAGACGCACACGAGGCACCGGTTAGCGACTCCGGCACGGCATCTCTCTGCTTCGGTTAGAAAAG
>JAFUQY010000395.1 GCA_017472105.1 Clostridia bacterium
AAGTCTCGGAATTTCCGCCGCGTCCGTGAGTCAGTGGGAATGCGGCAAAACTGCGCCGGATATTTCCCAGCTTCCCATTCTGGCGAATATTTTCGAGGTGACGACGGATCATCTTCTCGGCGTGGACGTGGACAGCAAGGAGCAGGAAATCCAGCGGATCGTGAAGAAGGCGTATGAACACTCTTCCAGCGGACACCGCGATCTCGCCCTGCCGATTCTCGAGGAAGGACTGCGCCGGTTTCCCACTTCCCACAAGCTCATGCTCGATCTGAGCAGTGCCTACTATGTCTGTACAAGAGATTTCCCGCTTGATGAAGAGACGCGCGATCACTACCGCCGTGAGGTCATCCGTCTGTGCACTAAAATCCGGACGGAATCCACCAATGACCGTCTTCGCAACGGTGCCACCCAGATCCTGTGCTACGCCTATGAACAGCTCGGCATGAAGGACGAAATCCTCAGACTCGCGGAAGGTCAGGCAAGTCTTTTCACAAACTACCACGATTTCATGGTGCGCGCCCATACCGGGACAATCAAATACCGGTACGTACAGCAGTACATTATCACGGAGCTGGCGGATTTTCTCCACACCATCAGACGTGTCCGCACAACACTGGACGACGGAAGTCCCGCATATTCCGGTGAGGAAGAAATCGAAATCCGCAAAAAGATTCTCGCAATCTGCGATATCGTCATCGAGGACGGAAACTACGGCTTCTTCCGTGACCGCGTAATCAGCCAGCACTCCGCTCTCGCCAAGTGTTACAGCGAATCCGGTGACGCGGAAAACGCCCTTCACCATCTGGAACAGGCGGCGCATCATGCCATCATTTACGACACGGAATACGATCCGAATGCACTCTACACCAGTCTGCTTCTGCGCGGCACACCGTTCGGCGGAGTTGCGCACAATTCCACGGAAAACGCCTGCCTCTCCCTCCTGAACCACATGGCGCAGTCCTGCTTTGACTTCATCCGGGACGATGCGCGATTCACCGCAATCACCGGACAGCTCAGCCCGCACGCCGCCGAACGGTAACAAAAACCGGCAGCCGAAGCCACCGGTATGATTCGATTCACAGCCCAAGTTTTTCTTCCATACGGCATGCAGCACGGTGCATCTGCTCCACGCACATGGCGTCGTACGGTCTGAAATCCGCCGTGTTTCTCGACTTTGCGTACAGCTGCATGGGATTGCCCGCGATTTTTGCGTGATGGTACTTCGCCGTAATCGGGTAGGCGAGGGATTCCGTGAACGCCGCGAGACTGAGAAAATCCGCAACTTCTTCCGCCGTCTCCGGGTCGTTTGCCCAGTTTTTGCACAGCCACACGTACAGCTTCGGATGGAAATTCGCCATGATGCCGCAGTAGCCCGCGCCGCCGGATTTCAGGCACGGCAGAAGCGTCTGGGAGTTGGCGTTGAACAGCAGAAGCTCCGTACCGGCGAGGATTTTCATCCGTCTGCCGATCTCGTCCGCGTCACAGCAGGTGTCCTTGATGAACCGGAATCTCTCCGTCGACACCGCCCAGCGGAGCATCTCCGGGGTCAGAAGGCGCTTGTACGGTGACGGGCATTCGTACAGTCCGAGCTTCGTCTCCTCCGGCAGCTTCGCAATCAGCGTTTCGCAGTCCCGGATCCAGTTTCCGTCGGATGTATTCGCTATCTCCATGCGGTTGGTGATGAGGATGACGGCGTCCGCTCCGGTTTCGGCAATGCGGTTCAGCTCCCGCACCTGATCGTCAGACGCGTCGGAGACATG
>JAFUQY010000396.1 GCA_017472105.1 Clostridia bacterium
ATAATAGTTACAGAATCAATATGAATGGAGAAAGTGTATGGAATACAGACATACTTACGATATCATTGTTCTCGGCGGCGGCTTCACCGGATGTGCGGCGGCTCTTGCGGCGGCGAGACAGGGCAGGGACGTTCTGCTTCTCGAAGCATCGGGATTCCTCGGCGGCGCGGCGTCCAACTGTCTGATCTACCCGCTGATGCCGTACGCAACGACGGTCGAAAACGAAGACGGCACCAAATCCAGACACTACCTCAGCCGGGGCATTCTCGCGGAGCTGGTGCGCGATTTGCAGGAAACCGGCGAAATCCGCGGCGACAGCGGGTTCCTCGACGAAGCGGTGAAGCTCCTGCTGGACAGAAAGCTCGTCGAAGCCGGTGTGACGGTGCTGTTCCATGCCACCCTCTGCGGTGTAAAAATGAACGGAAATCACATGGAACGTGTGAGCGTCGCAACCAAGGCAGGCGTGCTGGAATTTGACGCGGCGATGTTCATCGATGCAACCGGGGACGCGGATCTCTGCGAAATGGGCGGCATTCCCACGCGGCTCGGACGGGAAAGCGACCATCTCTGCCAGCCGATGACACTGTGCTTCCGCGTGTGCAACGTCGACAAGAAGCGGTTTTACGAGAACAAAAAGGACATCGACCGGCTCCACAGGGAATGGCTCGACGGCGGGAAATTCACCAATCCGCGTGAGAATATCCTCGTGTTCGACTACCCGATCGACGGCGTGCTCCACTTCAACACCACCCGCGTTGTGAAGCTCAATCCCGTCGATCCGTTTGACGTAACCCGCGCCGAAATGGAGGCAAGACGGCAGGTACAGGAGCTTCTGAACTTCTTCCGCGTCAACAATGCACCCGGCATGGAAAACGCGCGTCTGGTTTACACCGCACCGAGCATCGGAGTCCGTGAAAGCCGCATGCTCGACGGCGAATATGTTCTCACCGGTAAAGATCTCGTCGCATGCATAAAGTTTGACGACGCCATCGCGGCAGGGAACTACGATATCGACATTCACAACCCCGAGGGAACCGGCACGAGCCATTATTACTTCCCGCACGGCACGTGGTACACCATCCCATACCGCTCGCTCATCCCGAAAGCGGCACACTGCGATAATCTTCTCACCGGCGGACGCTGCATCTCCGTCGATCACGAGGCACAGGCATCCGTCCGCATCATTCCGATCTGCTGTACCACGGGTGAGGCGGCAGGTGTTGCGGCATCGGTCTGCGTGAAGAACGGAAGTACCGTCCAGAATGCCGACGTGAAGGAAATCCAGAAGATTCTCACGGATTCCGGCGCATACATCGGCATCTGAACCGTTACGGTTGACAAAAAAGAAGAACTGTGTTACAATAAAAGAAAAACAGAATTTGGAGAAAACCATGAAAAAAGTAATGGTAGTGTTCGGCACCCGTCCGGAAGCGATCAAAATGTGTCCGCTGGTGCTCGAACTGAAGAAGCGTCCCGAGCTTGACGTCACCCTCTGCGTCACCGGTCAGCACAGACAGATGCTCGATCAGGTCCTTGACGCCTTCCATGTGACACCCGACTACGACCTGTCCATCATGAAGGACAAGCAGACCCTCTTTGACGTCACCGTGAACATTCTTGAAAGAATCCGCGCGGTGCTCATCGAGGTCAAGCCCGATGTGGTTCTCGTCCACGGCGATACCTCCACGACCTTCGTGACCGCGCTCGCATGCTTCTACATGCAGATTCCCGTCGGACACGTCGAAGCCGGACTGCGCACCTACAATATCTACTCTCCCTATCCCGAGGAATTCAACCGTCAGGCAGTCAGCGTGATTTCCCGGTTCAATTTCTCGCCCACCGAGCTGTCGAAGAACAATCTGCTCAAAGAGGGCAGGGATCCCGAAACCATCTACATCACCGGCAACACCGCCATCGACGCCCTGAAAACCACCGTCCGCGAGGATTATACCCATCCCGAACTCGAATGGGCGGAAGGCAAGCGTCTCATCATCATCACCGCACACCGCAGAGAAAACCTCGGCGAACCCATGCACCACATGTTCCGTGCCATCCGCAGAATCATTGACGAACACGACGACGTATGCGCGATCTACCCGATCCACATGAATCCCGTGGTCCGTGAAGCTGCCGCACAGGAGCTCGGCGACTGCGAACGGGTTCACATCATCGAGCCGCTTGAAGTACTGGACTTCCACAACTTCATCGCGCGCAGCTACATGATTCTCACCGACAGCGGCGGCATTCAGGAAGAAGCTCCGTCCCTCGGCAAGCCGGTTCTTGTCATGCGCGACACAACCGAGCGTCCCGAAGGCATCGCGGCAGGCACCCTCAAGCTCGTCGGCACGGATGAAGAAGTGATTTATTCCTCCTTCAAGCAGCTTCTTGAGGACAAAGAGGAATACGACCGCATGAGCAAGGCGTCCAATCCCTACGGCGACGGTCTCGCATGCAAGCGGATTGCGGATATTCTTGTCGAAAAATTATAAAAAATCATAAGATTCAACGGACTGACACACGCATCATGCAACCATGCGCTGTGCCGGTCTGTTTTTTAATGACAAAATACACAGAATTTTCATGTAATATCCGTTAAAAATGTAATCGAAGCCGGCAAAAAAGACACCCTCTTCCATTGCATTTCGGGCGTTTTTTTGATATAATGTAGGAGAAAAAATAATGCCGTAATTTTTCGTATTGCGGCAGTTTATGCATATAGCCAAGGGAGATAGCCACATGGTAAAAGTAACAATCATCGGTGCCGGCAGTGTCGGGTCCACGATCGCCTATACACTTGCAGTTGACGGAATCGCATCCGAAATCGTTATGGTTGACATCAACGAGGAAAAAGCTCTCGGCGAAGCACTTGATATTCGCCAGGGAACCGCGTTCTGTCCTCTGACTTCTATTTACGCAGGTTCCTACCGGGACGCCGTTGACTCCGATATCGTGATTCTCACATCCGGTGTCGCGCGCAAGCCCGGTCAGTCCCGTCTCGATCTGGCGCAGACCAACATCGACATCACCAAGAGCATCATGCCTCAGATCACCAAATACGCACCCAATGCCACCTATGTCATCGTCAGCAACCCGGTGGATATTCTCACCTACGTCTGGCACAAGCTGTCCGGTCTGCCCGAGAACAGAATCATCGGCTCCGGCACGGTTCTGGATACCGCACGTCTCTGCGCGAGAATTTCCGAACACTACAAGATCACCCAGCGCGACGTCAATGCGTACGTTCTCGGCGAGCACGGTGACACCTCTTTCGTTCCGTGGTCCCTTGCCAACATCGCGAACATCCCGATTGACGAATACCATAAAGCATCCACCAGCCGCAACACCTACTGCACGCCCATCAACCACGCAGAAGTGGAGAATTATATGAGAAAATCCGGCGGCAGAATCATCCAGAGAAAGGGTGCCACCTTTTATGCCATCGCTCTGTCCACCGCGCACATCTGCAAGTCCCTCATCAGCGGCATCGACACCACGCTCACCGTTTCTTCCATGATGAACGGCGAATACGGCATCAGCGATGTCTGTCTCAGCGTCTTCTGCATTGTCGGCAAGGACGGCATCTGCGGCAAGGTCATGTATCCCTTCACTCCCGAAGAACAGGCTCTGCTTGAAAAATCCGCAAACAGCCTCAAGGAAGTCATCGCAAACGTCAGAATTTAAGCAAATAAAAGTACCGAAAGGAATTGATATAACATGGAATACCGCATCGAACACGACTCAATGGGCGAGGTAAAGGTACCCGCCGACAAATACTGGGCAGCGCAGACGGAACGCAGCCACGAAAACTTCAGAATCGGCGTAGGCATCGAAACCATGCCGAGAGAAATCACCAAGGCGTTCGGCGTTCTCAAGCTGGCGGCTGCACAGGCAAACAACGCGCTCAAGCCGGAAAAGATGACCGACGAGAAGCTCTCCGTCATCAGGCAGGCATGCGAAGAAGTCATGGCGGGCACGCTCAACGACCACTTCCCGCTGGTTGTATGGCAGACCGGCTCCGGTACCCAGTCCAACCTGAACGCGAACGAAGTCATCGCACACCGCGCGAACGAGCTGGCAGGGCAGAAGCTGTGCCACCCGAACGACGACATCAACATGAGCCAGTCCTCGAACGACACCTTCCCGACCGCGATGCACATTGCCGCCGTGGAAGCACTCGAAGACAAGCTCCTGCCCGCTGTGTCCAAGCTCATCACCACCTTCCGCAAGCTCGAAATCATGCACGAAGGCATCACCAAG
>JAFUQY010000397.1 GCA_017472105.1 Clostridia bacterium
AAGTCTCGGAATTTCCGCCGCGTCCGTGAGTCAGTGGGAATGCGGCAAAACTGCGCCGGATATTTCCCAGCTTCCCATTCTGGCGAATATTTTCGAGGTGACGACGGATCATCTTCTCGGCGTGGACGTGGACAGCAAGGAACAGGAAATCCAGCGGATCGTGAAGAAGGCGTTTGAATTTTATAAAAACAACCACGCCGAATACGCAGTTCCGATTCTTGAAGAAGGACTTCGTCGATATCCAACCTCCCACAGACTTATGTTTCAGCTTGCCCGCGTTTATCAATCCTGCAAGCTAAAGGCTGTCAGTGACGAAACCTGCGACCACTATAACAAAGAGATCATACGTCTCTGTGCAAAAGTGCGAAGTGAATCTACTGATGATCAGATACGCATCGGCGCAACGCAAACACTCTGTTATACCTACTCCGATCTTGGAATGCTCAATGAAATTTCCGAGATCGCAAAAAGCCAGCCCAACATCTTTGCCACTCGGGAAGTCTACGCATTGCTCGCACTCACCGGAACACAGAAATATGAATACAACCGTGTATATTTCACCAGACTGCTCGATACACTTCTCGGTACAATGAAGCGTTTCAACAAACAATTGGATGACGGCTCCTATCCCTATTCCAAAGAGGAAGAGGCTGAAATTGCAAAAAAAGTTCTTGCGGTTTTCGACATTGTGTTTGAAGACGGCAATTACGGTTTCTTCCGTGGGCGGGTAATTCATCAGCACAAAATTCTTTCTGGATATTACAGTAAATGCGGTGATCGTGAAAATGCCCTGCATTATCTGGAAGAAGCTGCACAACAGGCTGTTATTGCTGACACTGTTGACAAACCGCAGGAATCTTACACCTGTCTTCTTCTGCGTGGACGTCCTTTCGGTGAAGGTATCCTCACCTCAAACGAAAACGCCTGCCTCTCCCTCCTGAACCACATGGCGCAGTCCTGCTTCGACTTCATCCGGGACGAGGAGCGATTCACCGCCGTCACCGAACAGCTCAGTCCGCACGCCGCCGAACGGTAATAAAAACCGGCAGCCGAAGCCACCGGTATGATTCGATTCACAGCCCCAGTTTCTCTTCCATACGGCATGCCGCACGGTGCATCTGCTCCACGCACATGGCGTCGTACGGTCTGAAATCCGCCGTGTTTCTCGACTTTGCGTACAGCTGCATGGGATTGCCCGCGATTTTTGCATGATGATACTTCGCCGTGATCGGGTATGCGAGGGATTCCGTGAACGCCGCGAGACTGAGAAAATCCGCGGCTTCCTCCGCCGTCTCCGGGTCGTTTGCCCAATTTTCGCACAGCCACACGTACAGCTTCGGATGGAAGTTCGCCATGATGCCGCAGTAACCCGCACTGCCGGATTTCAGGCACGGCAGAAGCGTCTGGGCGTTGGCGTTGAACAGCAGAAGCTCCGTACCGGCGAGGATTTTCATCCGTCTGCCGATCTCGTCCGCGTCACAGCAAGTGTCCTTGATGAACCGGAATCTCTCCGTCGACACCGCCCAGCGGAGCATCTCCGGCGTCAGAAGGCGCTTGTACGGTGACGGGCATTCGTACAGTCCGAGCTTCGTCTCCTCCGGCAGCTTCGCAATCAGCTTTTCGCAGTCACGGATCCAATTTCCGTCGGATGTGTTCGCGATATCCATGCGGTTGGTGATGAGGATGACGGCGTCCGCTCCGGTTTCGGCAATGCGGTTCAGCTCCCGCACCTGATCGTCAGACGCGTCGGAGACATGCCCGGATGAAACAATCGTCATTGGTTTCCGGGATTTGTCGGTTCTCGCCAGAGCATCTGCGGTATTTTTCACGGTACGCGTCAGCTTCACGCGGTCATCCTCGCCGAGGAACCAGATTTCGCTCGACTGACAGGACGCAAAAATCCCGCCGCATCCCATACGCCAGTACCATTCGGTCAGAGCCGCGACTCCGCCGTAGTCCACTGTGCCGTCCGTGTTGTAAGGCGTAATCATCGTCGGATACGCGCCGCGATTGTAGATCTTTTCCATGCCGTGCCTCCGGTAAATTTGTTGTTACTTCGGTTATACCACATCCGGGCGGCGTTGTCAAGCACTTTTTTCTGTTGACAAATCGGTGCGGAAACTATATAATGAAGAAAAAACACCTGAGGTACAGTTATGGAATTCAAGAAAACCGTCAGCTGCAATACGCACGATCTCGATCTCGCCATCCGCGAAGGCATGCGTCCGATGCAGACCTTCTTCGACCCGACGCGGGACAACCTGCCCTTCTTCGGCAACGAAATGGCACCGGACTGCCGAAATTCCCACCATCCCACGTTCAGTGCGGCACACATTCCCGGACGCTGGCTCTGCGCGCTCCTGCATGCGGAGGAAGTGACCGGCATTCCGGCAGACCCGGCGGCGGTGGAAAATCTCCGCAGATGGGCGTTTGCGACTCTGGAAAAGCATCCGATCGGGTTCCCGGCGTGCATGGACTTTGACAAAATGGAGTTCATCGACGCAACCGACCTGCACAATCTCCGCGAAATCATGCATGCCCTGTTCGCTCTGGTGAAGTGGAGACGGGACGATCATGCACGGGAGCTTGCACTTGGCGTCATCCGTGCGTTCAACCGGTATTTCGATTTTGACACCGCGAAGTTTGACGAAGAAGCCTACACCCGCGAGACCGGTGCGAAAGCGATGTACAGCTGCTGTGCGCCGTCGGAGGGACTTCTCTTCCCGGTTCACTTCGGACGCTACATCGGGCCTCTGGTGAAGTTCTGGCGCGCGTCCGGCGAACCCGAGGCACTGGAGCAGGCAATCCGTCTCAAGGACACCTGCTTCACCCACATCCTCCTCGAAGACGGGGATTACGACGCTGTCCGCTTCGGCAGTCACACCCACTCCACGACCGCGATGATCTCCTCTCTCGCACAGCTCGGCGACGTCACGAACGATCCCGCAGTTTTCCGCCGCATCGACGCATTCTTCAGAAACGGACTGCGGAAAATCGCGCTCCCGTTCGGCTGGTGCATCGAAGGCAACGGACGCCGCGATATCGTCGGGGAAATCAACAACACCTCCGACATCATGGAAGCGTGCCTCATCATGGGACGACACGGGTACGGAGGATACTACGCCATGGCGGAACAGATTCTCCGGGCGCATTTTCTGCCGTCCCAGCTGCTCGATCCCTGCTTTATTCCCGAGGACGAGGACGAATCCCACGCGGATACCTACCGGATGGCAAGCCGCAGTGTTGGTTCGTTCGGATTCCCGACGCCGTACGGTCACGAGGATCATCCCGGCGCGTGGATTTCGTTCAACTGGGACATCGTGGGCGGCGGCGTGAACGGTCTCTGCGAAGCGTACAAGGCATGCTCCGCGTTCGAGGACGGCGTGCTGACAATTCCGCTTCACTTTGCGGCTGAGCGCGACACACACGTCACGACCGATCCGTACCGCAATGACGGCGTCATGCGTATCACCGCCAAGCAGGACAATCTGTGCATGAAGATCCGCATTCCCGCGCGTGCATCGGTGAAATCGGTGAGCGTTCCGTACACATGCGAGGGTGAATGGCTGTATCCCGCTCCCGTGAAGGCAGGCGAAACCGTTCAGCTCGCGTTTGACTTTGCGGTGCGCGATATCACCTACGACTTCCGCGGCAGACGGATCACGTTCCGCTGGAGAGGCGAAGAGGTAATCGCTGCAAACAACGGTGAGAGACGGCTGTGTTACTTCCCGGATCTTGAATAAACAAAAAGTCCCGGACTCCGTGTGAGAATCCGGGATTTTGTTATGCTTACAGAATTTTCGAGAGGAAATCCTTCAGTCTGGGGTGCTTGGGATTGCCGAAGAATTCTGCCGGCGCCGCTTCCTCGAGGATTTTGCCTTCGTCGATGAAGACCACGCGGTTGGCAACTTCCTTCGCAAAGCCCATTTCGTGGGTTACGATGACCATCGTCAGGCCTTCGCGTGCCAGCGTCTTCATCAGATCGAGAACCTCGCCGACCATTTCGGGGTCAAGTGCGGAGGTGGGCTCGTCGAAGAGGATGACGTCGGGGTTCATCGCCATCGCACGGATGATCGCCACACGCTGCTTCTGACCGCCGGAGAGCGTGGACGGGTAAACGTCAGCCTTGTCCTCAAGACCGATCCGCTTGAGAAGGCGTTCAGCGTTCGCGCGTGCTTCGGCTCTGATCTTCTGCTTGTCCGTCGTGATGGGAGTCGGCTCCAGCTTCTTGTCCGCCTTGCGGAAGGTGTTGGTAAACTTCACCCACGCGTTGCGGGACTTCGCTTTCCGCAGATCCTCCAGACCGATGTGCACGGGTGCGAGCATAATGTTCTGGATGACGGTCTTGTTGTTGAAGAGGTTGAACTGCTGGAACACCATGCCCATTTTGCGGCGGTGTACGTTGATGTCGACCTTCATGTCGGCGATGTCCACACCACCGAAGATGATCTGACCGCCGGACGGGTCCTCCATGCAGTTGAGACAGCGCAGGAACGTGCTCTTGCCGCATCCGGACGGGCCGAGAACGCAGATGATATCGCCCTTGTTCACGGTGATGTCGATGCCCTTGAGCACCTCTTTGTCACCGAAGTTTTTTTGCAGGTTAATTACGTCGATCACTTTTTCTCAGGCTCCTTTCCATCAGCTTGATGAGCAGTGTGATGAGCATTACGAGAGCGATATAAATGATCGCCATGGTCAGATACGGCACCATGAATTCATAGGAATTGGAGCCGATGTAGTTGAATGCCACGTAAAGGTCCGCCGCGCCGACGAAGGATACAACGGAGGTTTCCTTGATGAGCGCGATGAACTCGTTGCCGAGGGTCGGCAGAATATTCTTCACCGCCTGCGGAATGACGATCTTCATCATGGTGGTGCCGAAGGAAAGACCGACAGCACGTCCGGCTTCCATCTGACCGCCGTCGACGGAGAGAATACCGCCGCGCATGATTTCGGATATGTATGCACCGCTGTTTAAGCCGAATACCGCGATTGCCACGTTGACGCCGGACATGTTCACGCCGATCAGGGGGAGCATGACGTAGTAGAACAGAAGGAGCTGTACTACCATAGGCGTGCCGCGGAAGAAGCCGACATAGAAGGTGCAGATGCCGTTGAGGACCTTCGGCAGGGTCTTGTATTTCGGAATCACGCGGACGGTCGCGATCAGGGTACCGATGACGATACCGATAATCAGACCGAGCACCGCGATGATGCAGGTATTCTGAAGACCTTCGATGACCTTCACGTACCCGCCCTCATCCACGAGGATCCGGATAAAGTTTGCTAATTTTTTCTCAAAACTTCCCATTTTGTCCTTTATGCAAAACACGCTGCTCTTCCGTCGGTTGGGTAAACGAAAGAGCAGCTGTTTCAGTCAGTGATTGATGCTTACTCGGTTGGCTCGATAGCCGGATTTCCGCTGATTAGTTTAATTCGTTGAACGCTTCAACAATTGCAGCAGCGGGAGCAGCGTCGATGATAACGTACTTGAGGTTGCCGTTGATGAGGTCCTGAACTGCGAGAGAGCCGTTCTTGTAGCCTACACATTCAACGGGAAGACCGTTAAAGCCCCAGTCAGCGTCGCCTTCCACGTAGAACTGGCCGGTGGTGCCGGTCTGTACGCCTACCTTGGTGGTCTTGTCGAGGCCGTTGAGGATTGCTTCAACAGCAGCGCCGTCAGCACATGCGTCGAAGGTGGTGTCGTCAGCGAGGGTGATGAGCTTCTGGGATGCCTTGTAGTAGGAATCGGTGAAAGAAACGTATTCCTTGCGTTCTTCGTTGATGGTCAGACCTGCCATAGCGATGTCGCACTTCTGCTGACCGACGGAGAGACATACAGCGTCAAAGTCCATGTTGGAGATAACGAGTTCGAGACCGAGTTCCTGTGCGAGAAGGGACGCGATTTCCATGTCGATGCCGTAGTAGGATTCGCCCACGGTGTATTCGAAGGGTTCGAAAGCAGCGTTGGTAGCAACTACGAGCTGATCCTTGGATTCGTCAAGAGCAGCGGAGGTAACAGCGGTGGGAGTGCCGTCGCCGAAGTACTTGTTGCAGATTTCTTCGAAAGTGCCGTCAGCCATGATCTTTGCGATGAAAGCGTTGGTCTTTTCGAGAAGTTCGGGCTGGTTCTTATCAACGCCGAATGCGTAGTCTTCCTGGGTGAGTTCGATTTCAACGACCTTCACGCCGGTGGAGCCGCCGCAGGATGCGAATACGAAAGTCAGCATCAGAGCAGCGAGAGCGAGAGAGATGATCTTTTTCATGTCTTGTCTCCTGAATGATTTTGTTTTTGATATGAAGATATCATTTGAGGGTATCATATTATAACATCTCCCGCCCGGAAAAGCAAGACCTAAAGCTAAAAATTATTCACTGTTTTTGAATGTTTTTTCGCCTGATTTTGGAAGAAATCTCAATATTCCGCATAAATACAAGCCGGCTATAAGAAAATCCTGTAATACTGTGCCGTTTCAGGTGAAAATCGTCCACAATTCCGGAAAACGGGATGTATAGAAGAAATGCATGTCGGTTATGCTGTAAACAAATCCAAACCCACGGAGGCAGTCATGGAAGAAAACAGAAACGAAAAGAACACGGAGAAGGACACCCCGGAGAGCATCAGGAGCACCGGAAGCGTCATTTCCTCATCCGGCGAGGAGACGATCCACTGTCTCACCGTCATCGGGCAGATTGAGGGACACTACGCGCTCGGCGACGGACAGAAGGCAACCAAATACGAGCACCTGATCCCGCTGCTGGTATCCATTGAGGAAAGCCGCGAGATCGACGGGATGCTCATGGTGCTGAACACAATGGGCGGAGACGTCGAGGCGGGACTGGCACTGGCGGAAATGGTCGCGAGCATGTCCAAACCCACAGTCTCCCTCGTGCTCGGAGGCGGACATTCCATCGACGTTCCGCTTGCCGTATCGGCGAAAAAATCCTTCATCGTGCCGTCCGCGACCATGACCATTCACCCCGTCCGGATCAGCGGAACCGTCATCGGCGCACCGCAGTCGTTCTACTACTTCGAGCAGATGCAGGACAGGATCATCCGCTTTGTCACGGAGCATTCCGCCGTCAGTGAAGAGACCTTCCGCTCGCTCCTCATGAGGACGGATCAGATTGCCACGGACGTCGGCTCGATCGTAGAAGGCACGGAGGCGAAGGAAATCGGGCTCATCGACGAAACGGGCGGTGTCAGCGATGCCCTTGCCGCACTGCGGACGATGATCCGGGAACACAAAACCTCATATTAATTATGAATTTTTCCCAAATCCACTTTCATTTCCGCCGCGGCTGTGATACAATAGAGCTATAAAAATTCTGACAACCACGATTGGAGACAATACCATGCTGAACGGAATTCCGAAAATCATCTCTCCCGAGCTTCTTATGGTTCTCGACAAAATGGGACACGGCGACGAAATCGTGTTCTCCGACTCCAACTTTCCCGGTGAATCCATCGCGCGATCCTCCGGTGCCGTGATTCTCCGCGCTGACGGATGCGGTGTACCGGAGCTTCTCCGTGCGGTTCTTCCCCTGTTCCCGCTCGATTCGTACGATGACAACGTGTATCTCATGGACAAAACCGAATCCGACCGGGATCTTGAGATTCCGATCTGGGAGGAATACAAAGCCATCGCCGCACAGTACACGGATGCGGAGCCGGTGTATCTCGAGCGGTTCGGGTTCTACGAGCGCGCGAAGAAGGCATACGCCGTTGTTGTGACCGGCGAGAGCGCGATTTATGCGAACGTAATTCTGAAAAAAGGCGTTGTGAAGGAATAAACCGATGGCTGACAAAAAAGACGAAATCATCAACTTACAGCTCGACATCATCCGCAAGATGACGGAGAACAACATCAAGCGGCTCAGCGACGACATCTGGGGTCCCTCGCGGAATGCCCGGCAGACCGTTTCGAACGCTCAGAAGCCCGCTGTGCCCGTGAAAAACGATGTCCCCGTCACGCCATCCGCTCCTTCCTCCGGGAACGCGAAGAAATCCGACGAGGACCTCATCAAAGCCTCCGACGGTGCCGACGTGATCGTGAACGACCCGGATGAGGAAGCGCCGCCGAAGGAAGACATCGCGGATCTGAAAAAGGAGCTGGACTCCTACATAGGTCTGGACGAAGTGAAAAAAGAGGTGAAGAACCTCATCAATATGGCGACCGTGTACAAGCTCCGTCAGGACAACAATCTTCCCAATCCCGACATGTCCCTGCATCTGGTGTTCTCCGGCAATCCCGGCACGGGCAAAACCATGATCGCACGGTTCATGGCGCGGGTCTATCACTCCCTCGGGCTCCTCTCCGTCGGCAAGCTGATTGAAGTCGACCGCAGCGGCCTCGTCGCGGGATACATCGGTCAGACCGCCATCAAGACCGCGAAGGTGCTCGAATCCGCAAAGGGCAGCGTGCTCTTCATCGACGAAGCCTACACGCTCACCTCGAAGACTGAGAACGACTTCGGTTTTGAAGCCGTCGACACCATCCTCAAGGCAATGGAGGACAACCGGGACGATCTGGTCGTTATCGTGGCAGGCTATATTGATTTAATGGAAGAGTTTATCGACTCCAACCCCGGTCTGCGTTCGCGCTTCAACAAGTACATCGACTTTGCCGACTACACTGCGGACGAGATGATGGGCATTTTCAAAATGAACTGCGAAAAGAGCTTCTACGTTCTCGACACGGATGCCGAAGCCGAAGTGAAGGAATACCTCACCGCTGTTGCTGACGCCGCAGGGGAATTCGGCAATGCGAGAGGCGTGCGCAATACCTTTGAGAAAATCCTCACCGAGCAGGCAAACCGCATCGCGGAAATGGACGCCGTCTCCCGGGATGACCTGATGAAGATCACGAAGGATGACGTGACAAAGGCACTGTTCGAAGACACCGGCGATGGTGTGGAAAACCAAACCTGAATGGTTTGGAAAACCAAATCTGAGGTTGGGAAAACCCAACCATGAATGGTTGGGAAAATCAAACCTTAAGTTTGGAAAATCAAACCTCAATGGTTGGGAAAAGCAAACCTCGATGGTTGGGAAAAGCAAACCCTAATAACATATATAATAACTTATATAATAACTATAATAAAAGGAGGAGAAAGAAATGGACAGCCGAACGCTTCTTGACGCCGCGATCTCTGCCATGCAGTCCGCGTATGCACCGTACTCGCACTTTCAAGTGGGAGCCGCACTTCTGACACAGTCGGGCGAGGTCTATACGGGATGCAATATCGAGAACGCCGCCTATTCCTGCACCGTGTGCGCCGAGCGGACTGCGTTTTTCACAGCCGTGCGCGACGGTCACCGGAAGTTTTCGAAAATCGCCGTTGTCGGAGGCATGAACGGTGTGCTCTCGTCCTTCACGTACCCGTGCGGTGTCTGCCGTCAGGTGATGCGTGAGTTCTGCGACGACGATTTCACCCTCATCTTCACCGACGGCACAGCCGTACAGGAGCTGAAGCTGAGCGATCTTCTGCCGTACTCCTTCTCCCCGGCAAATCTGAACGAACCGCACGGAGGATCAGCACATGAGAATGTTTGACGTAATCGGGAAAAAGAAACGCGGACTTGCCCTCTCGGAGGAAGAAATCGCGTTCTTTGTCGAAGGCTACACATCGGGCGAAATCCCGGATTATCAAGCGTCGGCGCTCTGCATGGCGATCTGCTTCAACGGGATGAGCCCGGACGAATGCGCTTCCCTGACCCGGCACATGATGCACTCCGGGGACGTCATCGACCTTTCGCACTTCCCGTACACAGCGGACAAGCACTCCACGGGCGGCGTCGGTGACAAAACCTCCCTCATCATCACACCGACAGCGGCAGTGCTCGGTCTGAGCGTGGCGAAAATGTCGGGACGCGGACTCGGACACACCGGCGGCACCATCGACAAGCTCGAATCCATCCCCGGATTTCAGACGACCCTCTCGCCCGAGCGCTTCATGCGTCAGGTGAATGAGATCGGCGCGGCACTGATCGGACAGAGCGGCAACCTCGCACCGGCGGACAAAAAGCTCTACGCCCTGCGCGACGTGACCGCCACCGTGGATTCCATCCCGCTCATCGCGTCGTCGATCATGTCGAAAAAGCTCGCGGCAGGAGCGCACACCATCGTCCTCGACGTAAAATACGGCAGCGGCGCATTCATGAAGACCCCTGACGACGCCGTGACGCTCGCCGAAACCATGGTAAAACTCGGCAAAGCCAACGGACGGAACACAGCCGCCCTGATTACGTCCATGGAAACACCGCTCGGCGAATACGTCGGCAACTCCGTGGAGGTCATGGAGGCATACCACGTTCTCTGCGGCAGGGTTCACGGGGATTTGTACGACGTCTCCTCGGCTCTGTGCACGAACATGGTGTCTCTCGCGAAGGGAATCCCATACGACGACGCGCTCACGCAGGTGAAGGACGCCATCGACTCCGGTGCGGCACGGCAGAAAATGCTCGACTGGATATCCGCACAGGGAGGCGACACCGCATACCTCACCGAAGAGCGGTTTGCAGTCGGAAAACACCGCCGCGAAATCACAGCGGAGCACGACGGATGGCTTTCCACGGACTCCGAAGGCATCGGACGGGCGGCATGTCTGCTCGGAGCGGGACGCCTGACCAAGGATGACACTCCCGATCTGAGTGCCGGAATCCGCCTGTGTGCCAAGCGCGGCGACAGAATCCGGCAGGGCGACATTCTCGGCGTGCTGTACACATCGGATGAAAGCAAGCTCGAGAGCGGTGCGCGGGAATTCATCGCATCCATGCACATCACGGACGAGAAACCCGCCGACATGCCGCTGATTTACAGGACAGTTTATTAACCTTGCAAACAATTCACCCGCGTCGCTCGTTCTTACGCAGGGACCGGCGTCCCCGACAGTCCTTTCGAAGTTCAGGCAATCACACTGAGACAATCAAAGCCGTTCACCGGCAAACAATACGAGGTACCTATGAGAAAGTACATTCTTCCTCCGACCGGCGGTGCGTACAAGGCGAATCTGCACTGCCACTCCACCATCTCCGACGGACGCGTTTCCGTGGAAGAGCTGAAAACCCGCTACATGCAGAAGGGCTACTCCATCATCGCGTACACGGACCACGACGTTCTCGTTGACCACCGCGACCTGTGCGACGAAAACTTCCTTGCCCTCAACGGCTACGAAATGGAAGTCAACGGCCCCGACGGCAAGACCGCGCACATGTGCCTCATCGCAAAGGATCAGGACAACCTGACGCAGGTCTGCTACAACAAGGACAAGTACATCTGGGGCAACGCGCTGGCATTCAAGCCCGGACTGAAGTTCTATCAGGACGACTACGAACGGCAGTATTCCCACGAAGGCGTGTCCGACATGATGAAGAAGGGCCGCGATGCCGGATTCTTCGTCACCTACAACCATCCCGCGTGGTCCCTCGAGGATTACACCAATTACAGCGGCTACGAAGGCATGCACGCGATGGAAATCTGGAACACCGGATGCGTTTACGCCGGTTTTGACGACTACAATCCGCAGGTTTACGATCTCCTCCTGCGTCAGGGCAAGCGCATCTTCTGCATCGCCGCGGACGACAACCACAACGGCCGCTCCTTCGATTCCCCGCACTGTGACTCCTTCGGCGGCTGGATCGTCGTACGCTGTGAAAAGCTCGACTACAAGTGCGTCACCGATGCGCTCG
>JAFUQY010000398.1 GCA_017472105.1 Clostridia bacterium
AGAAGAAGCCGGCTGTTACGTGGATTCCGTCGGTGCTGAGCCTCGGCGCACTGCTGATCTCGACGGCGTATCTCGTGGACGGGTCGTACAATCCCTTTCTGTATTTCAGGTTCTGATATGAAAAAATCCGTTTTTGCCCTCATTTTTGCGGGGCTTCTCTTCCTCCTCGGCGCACTGCACGTCATTCTGCCGGACAAGACGATCTCCCATACGGAACGGCGCGCACTTGCCCGGTTTCCGGCGTTCGATTCGGCGTTCACGGAAAATCTTGAGAAGTACCTGCCCGATCAGTTTCCGGCGCGGGAAGGATTCCGTTCGGTGAAATCCGTTTTCGATCGGCTCACGGGCAGGCTTGACACAAACGGCATCTACGACGTCAGCGGATGGCTCGCTCCTGTATCGTTCGGATATGACGAATCCTCTGTCATCCGGACGGCGGAGAGGCTGACGAAGCTGCGCGGGATGTTTGCGGAGTGTCCGGCCGCGGTGATCTGCGTGATTCCGCCGAAGACGGTCTACATGCACGACGGCGTTCACCCGGTTCCGGACTTCGGTTCGCTGACGGAGACACTGATGCGGCACACGGACGGATATGGCTTCTGCGGCATCACCGGCACGCTCTCGCTTGAATCGTACTACAAAAACGACTCGCACTGGCGGCAGGAGATGCTTGACGAAACCGCGCGAATGATCTGCTCATCCCTCGGCGTGCATTATGTGACGGAGGAATTTACGGAGCACCGGATGGCGGATTTTTACGGGGTCTATGCCGGTCAGTCCGCTCTGCCGGTCGAGCCGGATGTACTCGTGTACCGCTCCTCACCGTCGATTGACAATGCGGACGTGACAGCGGTCGGCAGTGAGATGACGTCGGTCTATACACCCGAAGAAATCGGCGTTGACATGTACGACGTGTTCCTCGGCGGTGCGGTCCCGGTGATCGAGATCGTGAACGAAAACGGTTCCGGCGAGCTCGTCGTCATCCGCGATTCGTTCGGCTCGAGCCTGATTCCCCTGCTGATTCCATCGTTTCACCGGATCACGGCGGTGGATCTGCGGTACATCTCAACGGCGTATCTGGATCGGTATGCGGACTGGGACGGCGCGGATCTGCTGATTCTGCTGAGCGCGGACGTGATTGCAAACAGTGAAATGCTCCGGATTGAATAAAAAAGTCACTGGGATTTTCCGTCTCAGTGACTTCTTTTGTTTTTACAGTTTGATAACCACATCGATTCCGTCGTCCACGAGCTTCAAGAAGGTTTTTTCGTCCTTTTTCAACCCGACGATGGAGCCGTAGTGGGTGGGAATGACGGTTTTCGGGCGCATTTCGTTCACCAGAGCCGCCGCTTCCTTCGCGTTCATGGTGTATGTTCCGCCGATCGGGAGCATGGCGATATCGCACTGCACCGCCGCGGCTTCGGGAGTGGCATCCATGTCCCCGCCGATGTAGATCCGCTGAGTGCCGACGGTGAGAATGTACCCGAGCCAGCCGTTCTTCTTCGGATGCATGGGCTTGCCGATGTTGTAGGACGGCACCGTTTCCACGGGAATGCCGCAGATTTCGGTCTTCTGCTCCGGCGTGAGCATGACGAGGTTTCCGTCAGCGATTCCGGCTTTTGCGGCGTCCTTCTGCATGCTCTCCGGCATGACGTAAACGGTTTCCGGCTTCGCGATCTTTTCGATATCCTCCGGTGAGAAGTGATCGAAATGGGCGTGTGTGACGAAGATGATATCCGCGTCGTGCGGTGCGCCCTCGAGCTTGAACGGGTCGATGTAAATGATTTTCTCCGACGCAATGCGGATGCTGCTGTGGGTGTTGACGGTGATTTTTCCGAGCATATGTCCTCCTTATGATTCGCGGTATGTCCAGCCGCAGTCGTTGTGGTAGATCATCAGCTTTGTCATGCCGCCGTCGATGCAGATGTTCTCGCCAGTGATGAATCCCGCCTTGTCGGATGCGAGATACAGCACCATGTTGGCGATATCCATCGGATTTCCGACCCGTCCTGCCGGCTGCTGGGATGCGTCGGGGCCTTCGTAAACGGTGTATGCGGTGTCAATCCAGCCGGGTGAGATGGAGTTGACGCGGATTTTTCCCGCAAAGCTGACCGCCATGGCGTGGGTGAGTGCGGCAATTCCGCCTTTTGCGGCAGTGTAGCTTTCGGTCTGAGGCTGGCTCATCCGGTCACGGCTCGAGGAAATGTTGATGATACTGCCGCCCTCGGTGAAATACGGCGCGAACAGCTTGGAAAGATAGAACGGAGCCGTCACACCGACCGCCATCGCGTACTGAAATTCCTCGTACGTGCACGAATCGATCCCGCGCATCAGCGGCAGGGCGTTGTTGACCAGCACGTCGATCTTCCCTTCTCTTTCGATCACCTGATGGACGAAATCCTGCATCGTGACCTTCTCGGCGATATCCCCGATGTAGAAGTGATCCCCGTCGGCTTTGTCGATGACGTAGACCCGTGCGCCGTTTTCCCGGAACTGCTCCGCGATGCATCTGCCGATTCCGCGGGCGCCTCCGGTTACGGCAACAACCTTATCCTGAAACATGTGCATCATCCTCTCTGTCTTTATTCTGACAACAGTATATCATATACCGCGTGTTTTTTCAATGACCTGCCGGGATTTTAACGGAATAACAGAGAAAAACCGCTCCCGCGATTGCCGTGAGAACGGTTTTATGACTTATTTTGCGGTGATGGTCAGACCGGAAACGCAGTCGTCGGCATCGAGAACCACGGAAACCTGCGCGCCTTCGAGAGTGAAGGTCAGCACGCCGAAGTTGTCGGTGTAGTCCGTGCCGAAGGATGCTTCCACAGCCGCCTTGTCAGAGCCGATGGAAAGACCGTCTGCCAGAGAGACCGCGTCGGAGGTGAGGGAGATTTCCTGAATCCGCGCCTTGCCTTCCGCATCGGGAGAAGTGGTCAGCGTGTAGCCGCCGAAGGTGTAGAGCTTGTCCATGCCTTCGTGAACACAGCTCGGAGCCTCGGTCATGGACTGGGGTTCGCCGAGAGCTGCAACGGTGTCATCCGCAAGCGCACCCATCACAAAGGTTGTGCCGTCGTCGAGCTCCACGATATAGCCGTCGGAGGTTTCGACCGCATCCGCAGCGGTTTCAGCGGCGGTGTCCGGTGTGTTCGCGGTGTCAGCGGAGGTATCTGTGGGATCAGCCGCGCCGCAGGAAGTCATGACGCAGAGAGCCGCGCCCAGGAGAAGTGCGAAGATTGTCTTTTTCATATCATCATTTCCTTTTCGGATTGAAATTTATCACGGGGTTGCCGGGTAGAGGGACGAGTCGAAGCTGTAATAATTCTTGACCTCGTTTTCGGAGTATGCCTTGACCTCCGCATCGGTCAACAGGAAGCACTGAAGATCGTGACCGGCGTAATGCGGACAGGTGTCAAAGTGGTACCAGTTTCCGTCGATGTTCACCAGACTCCAGTAATGCGGATTTGCCGGGTCGTTCCGCTGGATCATCATGTTTTCCAGTCCCGCACGGGTCAGAAGCACGCTCGATACGGCGTAGTAGATGTAGCAGTTGCCGCTCCGGATCGTGAAGCCGGAATACGCGCCGTCGACGTAGTTGCCCATGAGGTAGCTGGTTCTGGTGGAATAGGTCAGCCCGGAGGTACACCATTCGTAGATCGCCCATGCCTTTTCGCGCGGCGTCATCCAGTTTCCGGTGATCTGCCAGAGAATCTGATCGGCGAGGGCGTTGACCGTGTCCATGGTGATATCGTACACGCGCAGGTAAACCGATGTTTTCGCTTCGTTGCCGGAGCTGTCGACTGCGGTATAATGCACCTGATACGTACCCGGGACGGCGTTGTTCACAGCGGAAGAGTCAACCTTCACTGCCACATCCCCGTCACGGTCGTCCACGGCGTACACGTTTTTCTTGAAGGAAACCGACTCGCCCTCCATGATCGTCTTACTCACGGCACCGTAGATCACGGGCGGTGTGGTATCGAGGATGACACGGAGCTTGGTTTCGGCTTCTGCGGAGTTGCCGTATGCGTCCGATGCCTTGACAGTCACGGAATAGCTTCCGGCTTCCTCAGACACAGGCGCGTCTCCCGCGTAGCTGAATGTCACCTCGGAAAGATCCTCAGCGGAGACGACAAAGCTCTCAAGACTGACAGCGTCACCCTTGAAAACGGTCACATCCGTCAGCGTCAGCACGGGCGGCGTGGTATCGGCAATCACGGTCTTCACTTCATACCTGCCGAATTCGCTCTCAAGCGTCAGTGTGTGTTCCCCGATTCCGGCAGAAATTCCGGACACCGTAAACCGTCTGCCGTAGGTGGTATCCGCGAAAACGGCGGCGGTGATTTCCTCTTCGGTACAGCCGTATTCCAGCGAAATTTCCGCCGGAACGTTCATGATGAATAATTTTGCGTCCTTTTCGGTGCGGTTGCCGTGGATGTCCTCTGCCGCGATCCGCACGGTCTGTCTGCCCTGCACGGTGAGATCGGGCTTGGATGCCAGGGAAAGTGTGCACCCGGATACGTCATCCGCAAGTGTCACGAAATTTTCCGCCGTCACCGTTTCACCGAGCCGGATGGCATGGGACGCGGTTTCAAGCACGGGCGGTGTGGTATCCGCGACCTTGACCGGCCAGACATACGCCGCCGTTGCGGAGGATGCGCGGAGGATATACTCGCCGATGACGCCGGTGGAAATATCTCCGAAATCCATCTCGGTTACGTCGGGATGTTTTTCGAGCATCGTGGTCGCCAGATCCGCCGCGTTCAGCTCAGCCGCGAGCACATGGGACGCATCCCACACGGTCAGTGCGGCGTTCACGGAGGTTTTGTTGCCCGATCCGTCTGCCGCAGTCACGGTCACGGTGTATTCTCCTGCGGTATCCGTGGTGAGATTTTCCGCCGTCAGAGTCACATCCGTCGCGTCGGTGCAGGAGAGAACGAAATCCCCCCACGAAATCTCCGTACCTGCAACGGTGTGAACATCGGTCACGGTCAGCTCGGGCGGTGTGGTGTCGCGTACCTGCACGGTCACATCTCCCGGAAGGAAGCCGAAAAACTTCAGTCCGATTGCGTGATCCCCGGGGCTGCTGACGTCAATGGTGTACGGCTCGACGCTGTACATGGATGCAAGAAGCTCGTTTTCGTGGATGTTCTCCGGCCGGGGCATCTCACCGATTTCGACCATGATGGGCTCCGTTGTTGCGGAAACATAGGATGCGCCGAGAATTCCGACGGAAAGAAGAAATACCGACGCGCATACAGCGGGAATTACGATGCGCTTTCTGCTATTCTTCACGGGTTCTGCCGGCGTTTTATCGGACGTTTCCTCTTCGGCGGCTTCTTCCGTTTCCGTTTTTTCAGCGTCAGTTTCTTCTGCGGCGTTTTCTGTGTCGCCGGGCTTTTCTTCCGGATTTTCTGCGGGAGTTTCGACGGGAGCTTTTTCTTCCGCAGGTGTTTTATCCGGCTGATCGGGAGCGGATTGTACGGGTGGCGCCGTGATTGTCTCCAGCTCCGTTTCCCTGATCTCTATTTGCTTGTTCTGATTATTGTCCATTTGCGTTATACCCCGGATGTGTCACGGGGGCACCGTCTCCTTCAATTTTCATACTGCCGTTCTGATCCACGCGTCCGATGCAGAGGGATCCGGCGGCAAAGTCACGGGTGTTTTTCCATGTAATGACGGAACCGCTGTTGGCGTTGTACGTTCCCTGCGCCATCATGTATGTGCCGTCCCCGGTTTCCGCGACGATGCAGCAGCCACCTGCACGGATTCTGCGGATTTCGGTAAAGTTTTCGGCGCGCTTGAGTCCCATGGAGATATCGCCGACGAGCTTTACGGTGTTGTCGTTCATCAGCAGGACGATTGTACGGTCACACGCGGCAATGTCGATGACACCGGTGATGCCGTCAACGTCGCACTGACTGCTGGTGTTGGATCCGCAGGCGTACAGGGTTCCGTCGGAGCGAAGTCCCACGGTGAAGTCCGCTCCTGCCGCGGCTTTGACCACGTTCGTCCATGCACTTGTATCACACTGACCGGATGCGTTCGATCCGACAGCGGTTACCGTGCCGTCGTTGTGACAGAGGACTGCGTGATCCCGTCCGATATCAATCTGCACGATATCGCTGACTGCGGGAAGGCTGAGCAGTTTGTTGTGTCCCGTGCCGGAGAGTGCATGCACCGTGCCGTTTTTCGTCAGCGCGATTGCCATGTTCTCGGATGCGGCAACGGATACGGCATCGGTCACGGTTTCGATCGTTCCGCCGGTGATGCGGTAGGCTTCCTTATACAGATCCAGTTCGCGGGCGTGGTAGGTGCGTTTCTGATCCGCCGTCAGCAGGAACCAGACGTACCCGAGATTCTGGCGGATGCTTTCGTCTTCCCCGTCAATCTCCACAGCGGAGGTATCGCTGCCCATGAGGGAGGAGAAGTAAATCACGCCGGCAGTGTCATCGCGGATGGTTGCGTAGTCGATCATCGCCTGCATGGATTTCGTCCGGCTC
>JAFUQY010000399.1 GCA_017472105.1 Clostridia bacterium
CTACACCGCTGAAGTCACGGCATACGACGGCGAATTTGACGGCAGCGCGGGGCTCGGAGCGTTCGATTCCTATGCCCTGTGGCTCGAGCGAATCCGGCTTCTGGCGTCGGAGCAGGCACAAAAGCACGGATTCTACCGGACACTTGTGTATCTCGCATACGACGGAAAGCAGCTCACCGGCATTGTCAGCGTGCGTCTCACAGATGACGATTTCGTGACGACCTACGCCGGGCACATCGGATACCACATCCGTCCGTCCTGCCGCAGGATGGGATACGGAAAACAGCTTCTTTCGCATGCCGTCACACTCTGCCGCAGTCACGGAATTCCCTCACCCGTCGTCTGCACGGATCCCGGCAACACAGCGTCCCGGCGCACCGCATTGTCCTGCGGATTCGATTTCGCCGATGAAGCCGATTTCCGGGGTGAGAGGAAGATTCTGCGGTATATATTAAAATAATGAAGAAAACGGAGCCGATCCATGGTTTGCGCCATCGGAACAGCTCCGTATTTTTGTTTTTCAGGGTCTCGGACGTTCGCCGCGCAGGAATGCCAGTACGTTTTCCCGCTCACTGTCGCCCGCGATTTCGGTGGGACGCCACGACTGATCGCCGTCCGCGGTGTAGCACGGGATAAAGCGGTATTCCACGCCGGTCAGCTCGCCGTTTTTCGACTGAAGCTCCACCTGAAGCAGTGCGGTATAGTCCTCGTGATACCTGGTTGCACCGTCGATGAGACTGCCGAGCGAATAGGCAATGAAGCCGTCACCGTATTCCGCGGAGGGCTGGAGCTTTGCGCCGTTGGTTCCGACCACGAGATCCGCTCCCGCATCGATATACGACTGCATCAGCGCGGTTTTGCTCTCCGACGGCATGTAGGTCTCCTCCGTATCCGAGAGGTACAGTGCCGTAAAATCTGCCTTTTCTTTCGCGGAGGCAAGCCAGCTCTTCACGTTTTCTGCCTGATCCGCGTCAAGCTCACAGCAATACACCGCAATCTTCACGCCGCTCTCCAGTTCCCGGTAAACCGCTCTGCCCGTGTCGCACCAGTGGATTCCGGCAGCCTCAAGCGCGGTCTGTGTATCGGCATAGCCTTCAGTACCATAGTCCATTGTACGGTCAAATTCCAGCGAGAGCGCGTCGATTCCGGCAAAAACCTCAGCAGCCGATACCGGTGCGCAGAACCATTCGCGGCTTTCTTTTTCCGCGGGCGTCAGTTCCCGGTCGGTGAGTGTCACGTCAAGTCCGGCAAGCGTGAAGCCGTCTGACGCGAATATTCCGCTGAGATTTTCAAAGAAATACCCGGTTCCGTTTTCCGCCAGCGCACCGTTGAAGGTTCCGTACGCCGCACTTCCGAGCATGGAGCCCGGGGTACAGCTTCCGCCGAAGGTGACGGTGCTGACTTCGTAGGAGTAATCCGGCTCCTCGATGGGTGCAATTCCCTCGGACGGGACGTGCGCATCGCTGGTTTTGGCTTTATCGAGTGCCGGCGCAAAGCTCGCTTCGGTTCCGAATATGGTGTACAGCGCGCCCAGAATCAGCAGTCCCACACCGGCAGTCACCAGCCAGACCGTCCGTCCCAGCGCGATCCGTTCCATGATTTTCATTGGACATCCTCTCCTCCGCCGATGCATATACACCGGACAGAGCAAATCTTTTATACAAATATTGAATTTAATGCATCCGTTTGCGTGATATTTCCATCATTTTAACATAATTCCGAAAAAAAAGCAAGTGAATCGTGTGAATTTACAAAAACAGCGGACGCAGCTGGATTCCCGATTCCGCCATATCAACCGCACGAGCGCATTTTCCGAAGTCCGCGACCAGCGAATGCGGCTTTTTTTCGGGATCGTCCTGCTTCATGGGAACGAAATAGACGTTCTTGCGTCCGAGCAGCTTTCCGATATTGGAAAAATTCGCGCTCATGGCGTCGTTGCTGGCAAGTGCGAGAATGAGCGGTCTGTCGGAACGGAGATGCGCCTTTGCCGCCATGGTCACACTCGTGTCGGTGATGCCGTTTGCGAGCTTTGCCGCCGTGTTCCCCGTGCACGGGCAGATCAGCATCAGATCGAGCGGATCGGACGGTCCGAATTTCTCAGCCTGCACGATTTCCGTCACCGGTTCCCTGCCGCAGATGCCGCGGATTTCTTCGCAGAGAATGGCGGCTGTCCCGAATCTTGTGTCCGTGTGCGTCACGGTTCCGGAGAGAATGGGGATGATTTCGTACGCCGCCGACAGCTCACGCATCACGTCCAGTGCCTGCCGGTGCGTACAGAAGGATCCGCACATCGCGAACCCGAGTTTTTTCTTCGTCATATATCATACTCCTGTCTGATCGGCTTCGTTTATTTTTGATTTTTCAGAATTTCCCGCACCGCCGAGCAGATGATTGCCCCGGCTGTCACAGGTGAGGTTTTCCCGGGCAGGGACGGCAGAGGAACAACCCGGATTCCGCACCCTTCCGCCGCTCCGGTGTCAATCCCGTCCGCAAGCTCAAAGAGAACCGTCGACGGATCCAGCTTTCTGAGAAGGTCGGCATCAAAAATCCGGTGCGGGATCGTGTTGAACACCGCGTCAGTCTGCACGGGATTCTCCCGGTATTCGTGAAGCGGCACGGGAATGCATCCGTCGCACTCTGCCCATGCTCTGTCGTTCGGGCTGCGCGCCACCGTGTACACCCGTGCTCCAAGTGCACTCAGGCGCTGTGCGAGCGTGCGTCCCACTCTGCCGTAGCCGAACACCGCCGCGCGCATTCCGGCAATTGTCACGGGCAAGGTCTGAATGCATGCCGCAATCGCTCCTTCCGCGGTGGGAACGGCATTCCGGATCTGAAGCTCCTCGGAGTCGTAGTAATCCGCCGCCGTGACACCGTGTTCCCCTGCGTACCGTTTGATGATGGACGGCAGCATTCCGCCGCACAGAAGACCGCGCCCGCCCATCTTCTCCACGATTTCCGTCAGCAGAACGGGATGCTCTCCCGAGGCCAGCGGAGTGTTCAGCGTCACACCGTCCCTCGTACATGGCAGCGGCAGAATCACCGTATCCGACCCACGCACAGCGGATTCCCAGTCCACGCACCGCACCGCGTCGGCGAGATATTTTTCATCCGCTGTTCCCCAGACCTTATCGAATCCCCATACCGCGCACTCGAATTCCTCCGACAGGCACCGTGCAGTCACCAGCTGGCGCGCATCCCCGCCGAGAATTCCCAATTTTCGTTTATCTGGCATTGTCTGATACCTTTGTTTCCGCAGTTTCGGGACGGCACGCGGTCATATAATAATGAAAAAATCCGCAGCGTCCCTGTATCAGGATATGCCGCGGATGGAGTTATGTGATTGTTTTCGGATCGGGTTACAGAATGACTCCGGTGCTTTCTCCGTCTTCCGTGACCATCTCAATGCCGGAAAAACCGAGCTCGGCAAGAACCTTCGTCCAGCGTCCCTGCATATCGTCGTCGTGCAGAACCGGCAGAAATCCCGCGCGGATGTAGCCCTTGATCGCCGGCAGCCGCCAGTCGTCGGTCGTCAGCCGGGTGATGCGGTTCTCCCCGGGCATCTCCGCCTTCAGCTTTGCCATCGCGTGACCGAGCAGTGCTTCGCCGAGACGGTTTCCGCGTGCGTCCGTATGGCAGGCAACCATGTGGATATCGCCGATTCCGTTCGGTCTGACGTAGCCGATGGTCGTTGCCATGGGAATATCGTCCTCACGGCATGCGAAAAACAAATCCCTCTCCGGAACGAGATTCTCGCGCGCAATGATCGCCCAGTCCCATGCGTCGGTGCAGTCGGGGGCTACGAGTCCGTGACGGCAGATTTCCAGCCAGATCTCTTCTTCGCCGGGCCGGAATGTGCGGATGTGCCAGCCGTCGGCAATGTCAGCGGGGCGGATTTTGTCCATGCGGTGCAGCATCATCAGTTGTTTCATGTTTCTGTCCTCCGTGTCGTTGTTCTGCCTCTATTATACCACATTTCCCGGCACCGTGCACCTGAAATACCAAAACTTTTCATTACGGAGTCTTAAAAAACAAAAATGTTACTAATCTGAACAAATTGATCGAAAATTTATATAATAAGTACTTGATTTTGTTGCTTTTTTGTGATAACCTGTAATCAACAAATTTTTTAACACGCAAAGGAGATATTCTTATGCAGCTCAGACCTCCGTCAGTGCCTCTGATTACGATTGACCCCTACTTCTCTGTATGGTCTCCCGCTGACCAGCTCACCGACGCCGTTACCGTTCACTGGACCGGCCATCCCAACACCATCGTAGGGACTGCTGAAGTTGACGGCACCGCTTACCGCTTCATGGGCAAGCTCAACCGCAACGACAACACACCCGCTCTCACCCAGACTGCGCGTGACTGCGACACCTTCTCTACCAAGTACACCTTTGAAGGCGCGGGCATCGTCCTTGACCTGACCTTCTCCACTCCCCTTCTCATGGACAACTTCGATCTGATGACCCGTCCGGTGTCCTATCTCAAGACCGAAGTCAAGTCCGCTGACGGCGCATGCCACGACGTGAAGATCAAGATCGCGGTTTCCGAAGAAATCTGCATCAACAACCGCGGCGACATGGACGTTACCGTTGACACCTTCACCACCGACACCTATACCGCTGTCAAGATGGGCGGCGTTCAGCAGGATGTGCTCCACTGCTCCGGCGACGACATCCGCATCGACTGGGGTTACTTCTACCTGACCGTCAACGAAGGTAAGGTTTACTCCGAAAAGACCGCTGTTCCCTTCGTTCCGAGACACCGCCGCGATGAAGCTCCCGAAGGCTTCAAGGAAGAAATGACCTTCGCATGTGCGGAAGCTGATCTGAAGACCTGCTGTGCAAACACCGCTCTCTTCACCTTCGCGTACGACGATATCTACTCCATCAAGTATTTCGACGTTCCGCTCAAGTCCTGGTGGAACAAGGACGGCAAGACCATCGAAACCGCAATCGCGGAAGCATACGCCGACTACGACTGCGTCATGGCAAAGTGCCAGCAGTTCGGCGACAGACTCTTCCTCGACGCTACCCGTGCGGGCGGTGAAAAGTATGCCGAAATTCTCGAGCTCTCCTACCGTCAGGCAATCGCGGCTCACAAGCTCGCAGTGGACACCGACGGCGAAGTTCTCTGGATCTCCAAGGAATGCTTCTCCAACGGCTGTGCAGCTACCGTTGACGTAAGCTATCCGTCCATCCCCATGTTCCTGCTCTACAACCCCGAGCTGGTTCGCGGTATGATGCGTCCCATCTACAAGTACTCCCGCACCGACGGCTGGGTATTCGACTTCGCTCCTCACGACTGCGGTCAGTATCCTCTCGTCAAGGGTCAGGTTTACGCGAACAACCACATCGACGGTCAGATGCCCGTTGAAGAATGCGGCAACATGCTCGTTATGGCGGCTACCGTTGCCATCGCCGACAAGGAAACCAAGTTCGCAGAAGACAACCTCGATCTGCTCGAAGCATGGGTCAAGTACCTCGAGCTCCACGGCGACGACCCGGAAAACCAGCTCTGCACCGACGACTTCGCAGGTCACCTCGCTCACAACTGCAACCTCTCCCTCAAGGCTGTCATGGGTATCGCAGGTCTCGGCATCATCTACAAGATGCTCGGCCGTGACGCTGACTATGAAGTCATGATGGAAAAGGCGAAGAAGATGGCTGCCGGCTGGGCAACCCGTGCGGCTAACGGCGACGGCTCCTACCGTCTTGCATTTGACCGTCCCGGCACATGGTCCATGAAGTACAACATCGTATGGGACAAGCTGTTCGGCACCGGCGTCATGGACAAGGCTGTCATCGCTACCGAATTCGCGTCCTACAAGCATCACATCAACCACTACGGTATGCCTCTTGACAACCGTGAAACCTACACCAAGTCCGACTGGCTCATCTGGACCGCTACGCTCGCGGAAAGACGCTCCGACTTCGTGGAATACGTGGATCCGCTGTGGGAAAACTACAACTGCACGCTGTCCCGCGTTCCCATGACCGACTGGTACTTCACCGTTACCTCCAACCAGCGCGGCTTCCAGCACAGAACCGTTGTCGGCGGCCACTTCATCAAGCTCCTCGAATACTCCGGCAAGATGAAGCAGTGGTAATTCCCCGCTGACTGAATTTCAACCGAATCACCGACTGCCGTACTGCGGGTCTTCCGTGGTGCGGCGGTTTTGTTATCGAGCGATATAGCGAATAATTTTTCCGCTGTCCCGTCTGACCGATGCCGTCACAATCCGTCCGTCAATGCGGTATTCCACCGTCAGGGTGCCGTCGTCCCCGGGATACACACGGGAGGCTGTCACCTGCGATGCGGCCGGGAAATACTTCCGCAGAAACTCGTCCGCACGGGCTTCGCATTCCTCCGGTGTGAGACGGTTGTCCTCCGACGGCGGCAGGGAGATCCCGATTTCCACGGGCAGGGACGTTTTCTCGTCAATGACGGCATACGCGTTGCGGCAGGTGAAGAGGAATTCGCCCGCCCGGCACCTCACCGCCCGCGTCAGAAATCCCGTCACACCCATGATTTCCTCCGCCGCGGCAAGGGCATCGTTCTGACGGATCACGGCGACATCCTCCGGCTCGTACGGCGTCTCGGGAATCACGGAACTTTCATCCTTGTCCGGTTCAGTGCCGCCGCTCAGGTATTTTTCAGCCGCCGCGCGGATATCCTCCGTGATTCCCGTGATGCGGATGGTTTCCGACAGTCCGGCGAAGGTGTGTGCGGCTTCCCTCTCGCCTGCCTTTGCCGCGTTGTCCCGGACAAGCTGTGCGTAGTGATAGGCGAGGATTGTATCTCCCGCGTCAAGGGAATCCATCAGCTTATGCGCCGCCGTGTCCGCTTCCGTTTCGTACATCCGCTCCCGGTTTTCGTCCCCGCGCAGGTCCAGCCAGATCCATCCGCACAGTCCAAGAATGACCGTCAGTGCCGCGCAGAGGGAAATCAGCAGTCCCTGTGCATGTTTTTCCGAAAATTTTCTCATTTCCGACTCCTTGAATGCATGTTTTTCGCAGATTAAGATTTGACAAAACCGCGCTCTTTATGCTATAATATAAGATGAATTTTTTGTATTCAATTTTGATTTGTTACGGAAAGGAGTACGGACCATGGAAAGAACCGTGTTTCCCGCGCTCATCGGCAACGAACGGCTGAAATCCACATTGTCGGCAGATTTCGCGGCGGGAAAAAGTGCCCATGCCTACATCATCGAAGGCCCCGACGGTTCCGGCAGACATACCGCCGCCATGCAGATCTGTGCCTCCGTTCTGTGCGAATCCCGTGACAACGCGCGTGTATCCCTGCCCTGCGGTGTCTGTCCGTCCTGCCGGAAGATTCTCGGCGGCATTTCCGTTGACGTGCTGACCGTCTCCAACGAGGACAAGGCATCCATCAGCGTCAGTGCGGTACGTGACATCAAGGAAACACTCTACATCACGCCGAACGACGGGGACAAAAAATTCTATATCATCGAAAACGCCCATCTTATGACCGTGCAGGCGCAGAATGCCCTTCTTCTTTCGCTGGAGGAGCCGCCGCCGTACGTCATGTTCTTCCTTCTGACCGCAGACGCATCCGCGCTTCTGGAAACCATCCGGAGCCGCGCACCCGTGATCCGCATGGAGCTGTTTGAGCCGGACTTCATCGAGGACTGGCTCGCGAAGCGGTTCGGATCGTCCGGGAGGGATAAAATCGTCACATCCGCCCATCTTTCCGGCGGTGCTCTCGGCCGTGCGGCGGATCTTTATGAAAACGGCTCGGACGAAATGGAAGCCTACCGGACCGCCGAAAAGCTCACCGAAGCGCTGCTGACCGGACGGAAATCCGACACGCTTGCCTACCTGACCTCGTCCGTCTTCAGGGACCGCGCAAAAACACGGGAAGTGCTGAATCTGACCCGGTTTGCCCTGCGGGATCTGATCGCGGACAAGCGCGGCGGCGAACTGCTCTTTTACAGCAAATCCGACGGCGTGCCGAAATTCGCGAAAAAGCTCTCGGTGCGGCGTGTGCTTGCTCTCTCGGACAGCGTCAGGGATGCATGGGAGAAAATCAATGCAAACTGTTCCGTCACGACGGTGCTGACCGCTCTGGTGATGGAAAATTAGGAGTATATACATGGAAAACGAAAAGATTGTCAATACAGAACCCGCGGCGGATATGACCGAGATCATCGGCATACGCTACCGCAACGCCGGCAAGGTTTACTACTTCGCGCCCGGTGAATTCAAGGTCAGAACCGACGACTGCGTGATTGTGGAAACCCAGCGCGGTCTGGAATACGGCTATGTTGCCGTTGCGAACAGCATGGTTCCCACCGAAAGCATTGTTCCGCCCCTCCGTCCGGTGATCCGCATTGCCGACGAATCCGACCGGGAACGCTATGAAGCCAACAGAAAGCTGGAAGCCGAAGCGTTCGAAATCTGCCGGAACAAAATTCAGGAGCACGGCCTGGCGATGAAGCTTATCAAGGCGGAATATACCTTCGACAACTCCAAGCTGCACTTCTACTACTTCTCCGAATCCCGCGTAGACTTCCGTGAGCTGCTTCAGGATCTCGCACGCGCATTCCGCACCAGAATCGAGCTGCGGCAGATCGGAATCCGGGACGAAGCGAAAATGGTCGGCGGTCTCGGAGTCTGCGGACGTCCCTTCTGCTGCTCCAGCTTCCTCTCCGACTTCGGTCAGGTGTCCATCAAGATGGCGAAGGAGCAGAATCTCTCCCTCAATTCGCTGAAAATTTCCGGCGCGTGCGGTCGTCTGATGTGCTGTCTCCGGTACGAGCACGAGACTTATGAAGAGGAAATCAAGCGCACGCCCCCTGTTGACTCCACCGTCAAGACCGCGGAAGGCGTGGGAACCGTCACCGAGATCAGCCCGCTCACCGGCTTCATCAAGGTCAAGATCGGCGACAACATCAAGCCGTTCCACCGCGACAGCGTGACCGTTTTGTCTCACAGTCACCGTGATAATGGATCTGCCGGCTAAAAAAACGTAAAATTCCTGAATTTTTTTAAAAAATTTTCGGAAAACCTATTTCTTTTTCACAGCAAATGTGTTAGAATGAAGTATCTTAACACGGAGGTGTGTAGTTATGGCATATAAGATTACTGATGACTGCCTCGGCTGCGGTGCATGCGTATCCGAATGTCCTGTTGAAGCAATCAGCGAAAAGGACGGCAAGTACGTTATCAACGCTGACGAATGCATCGAATGCGGTGCATGTGCAGGTGTATGTCCTGTTGAAGCTCCCAAGCCCGAAGAATAATATCGGTCCGAGCAACACAACTGAACATGACAGGGGAGTTTTAGGCTCCCCTTTGCCATTTCAGGACAACTCACATCCGGAGAACGATATGATTTACGATCCCAATACCGAGCGGCTGGACAGAATCAACGAAAACCTGTCGCTCATTCAATATAAGGAAGGACTGACCTTCGGCACGGACAGCTATCTGCTCGCCGCATTCACGCGCTTCCAGAAAAACGGAATCGGCGTGGAGTTCGGCGGAGGAACGGGTGTGGTTTCCCTGCTTGCCGCATCGCGCGGACGGCTCGGAACCATCCACTGTGCGGAGATCCAGCCCTATTTTGCCGGACTGATCGGACGCAACGCGGAGCTGAACGGTCTTTCCGACAAGGTAATCCCCGTGTTGTCCGACATCCGTGAGCTGACCCCGGAGAAATTCGGCTGTGAAGTTCACGCGGTGTTCTCAAATCCGCCGTACATGAAGCCCGGCTCCGGCAGGGACAACGCTTCTCCCGAGATGAACACGGCACGGCGCGAGGAAAACGGCACAATCTTTGATTTCGCATCGTCCGCACGGCGTCTTCTCCGTCACGGCGGGTATTTCACGGCAGTCTACCGTCCCGACCGGCTCGCGGAGCTGCTGCACGCCATGCGGGAAAATGCGCTTGAGCCGAAGCGTCTGGTGATGGTGTATCCGTCGGTCGCGGACAAGCCGTGTCTGGTTCTCGCGGAAGGCAAGAAAGGTGCGTCCCCCGGAATGGTTGTGTCCCGTCCGCTTGTGATTTACGCGGATAAGGCATCCGGCACGTACACCGACGACATGACGCGGGTGTATGACGAATTTTCGATGGAATTTTTGTTTTGAGGTAGAAAAATGAGCTGTCAGAAAAAACGCAATCTGTCAAAGGAAGATAAAAACGCAGTCATCGGCGGGATGCTGTATCTGGTGGCAACGCCCATCGGGAATCTCAGCGATATTTCCGAGCGCGCGCTCAAGGTGCTGGCTGACGTGGATTTCGTCGCCGCCGAGGCTACCCGCAATTCCGGCTCGATGATGGCGCATTTCGGGATTTCCAAG
>JAFUQY010000400.1 GCA_017472105.1 Clostridia bacterium
AAAATGCTCTCTCCGTGCGATTTTCTTCTCGTCCATCACCAATCCTTCCACGCGCTTCATCAACAACGTGGTCTACGCGGCAGTTGCACTCACCGGTGCGCTTGCGGCTGTGTCCGGCTCCATGACAGTCGGCGGTCTGACCAGCTTCCTCGCATATGCGAACCAGTACACCAAGCCGTTCAACGAAATCTCCGGCGTCATCACCGAGCTTCAGAACGCGCTTGCCTGTGCCGAGCGTATCTTCGAGCTGATCGACGAGCCGACCTATACTCCCGACAAGGCTGACGCGAAGTCCCTTGATAAGGTAAAGGGCAATGTGGAAATCCGTGACGTGGACTTCTCCTACACACCCGAGAAGGAACTGATCCGCGATCTGACGCTCAGTGTCAAGCCCGGTCAGCGTGTGGCAATCGTCGGCCCGACCGGATGCGGCAAAACCACGATCATCAATCTGCTCATGCGCTTCTACGATGTGAAGGAAGGCTCCATTTCCGTCGACGGATGCGATATCCGGGATGCCAAGCGCGACTCCCTCCACGGAACCTACGGCATGGTGCTTCAGGACACGTGGATGATGAAGGGAACTGTGCGTGACAATATTAAAATGGGACGGGATGCCACCGAGGAGGAAGTCATCGCCGCCGCAAAAGCCGCTCATGCACACAGCTTCATCCGACGCCTGCCGAAGGGATACGATACCGTTATCAGTGACGACGGCGGTGCACTTTCCGCAGGTCAGCGTCAGCTTCTGTGCATTGCACGGGTCATGCTGGCGATTCCTCCGATGCTGATTCTCGACGAAGCGACGTCCTCCATCGACACCCGAACCGAGCTGAAAATTCAGAACGCCTTCGCGAAGCTCATGAAGGGCAGAACGTCGTTCATCGTTGCGCACCGCCTGTCCACGATCCGCGAAGCCGACTGCATCCTCGTCATGAAGGAAGGCAGGATCATCGAAAAGGGCAGTCACGACGAGCTGGTGAACGCCGGCGGATTCTACTCCGAGCTCTGGAACAGCCAGTTTAATCAGATAGAGAAGAGATAAGAGAGAATAGAGAAGAGAAAATGAAATAACGTGCAGCCGTGGATTTTCATCCTGACTGCACGTTTTGTTATGCTTTATTTCTGTTTTTCAAATGCCGCGATCTGCATGTTGGCTTCGCGGATTCTGTCGTAGATTTTATCGGAGAACTTGCGGGTGCGGTTGTATTTGTACAGCCCGTTCTGTTCCTGCTCGACGTCGGTGAGCTGGGTGTAGCAGAAGCCGCAGATTCTCGGATGCTCGAGCATTGCGGTGGTCAGACCTGCGTAGCGTTCGGCGAATGCTTCCTCGGATTCGGGAGTGGAACCGTAGCCCCATCCGCCCGGCTCGTCGGGATTCCAGAATGTTCCGCCGTATTCGCTGATCCACACGGGTTCGCCGCGGTAGACATGCTTCTTCAGCTGTTCCTGATGGATCGGGTTGTGGCAGAAGTTGGGATCGTCCAGCATGGGAGCGAGCTTTTTGCGGAGACTTTCGGGATTCTGGTCGTATTCGTGAATGTCGAACATATCCGTCTTCCAGTGCACACCGCCGGAGGCATCGATGACGGGACGGTAGGGGTCCATCTGCTTGGTGACGTCGTAGCATACGGTCTGGCAGATGGGATCGTTGTCCTTGCGCCAGTAGGATTCGTTTTCGGGACACCAGCCGATGATGGAGGGATGGCTGTAATCGCGGCGTACGACTTCCATCCATTCGGGCAGGAAGTATCCGATGCCCTGACCGTCGTTGAGGAGGGAACCGTTCGCATATTCGCCCCAGACGATGTAGCCGAGCTTGTCCGCCCAGTAGAGGGTGCGTTCTTCGAAGACTCTCTGATGCAGGCGTCCGCCGTTGAAGCCGAGATCCATGGTCAGTTCAATATCGTGCTTGAGGAATTCGTCCGTCGGGCCGGTGTAGATGCCGTCGGGATTGAAGCCCTGGTCGAGTACGGTGCGCATGAAGACGGGACGGTTGTTGAGCCAGATGCCGTCCTTTTTCAGTTCCACCTTGCGCATGCCGAAGTAGCTCTGCACGGTGTCGCCGGTGTCGAGGGTGATGGTCAGATCGTAGAGATTGCCCTGACCGAGATCCCACAGATGGAGCTGATCGAGATCGAGCACAACGGATGCGTTTCCGTAAACCACAGCCGCGGATGCCTCACCTACCTTCACGCCGTCGTAATACGCAGCTGCCGTGACGGAAGTGCCGCCGACAGTTTCCACGTCAACAACCGCGCGGTGATCGTCCACAAACGGCGTGATCTTCGCGTATTTGATGTAGGATTCCGGAACAAATTCCAGCCAGACGGTCTGCCAGATGCCGGTGGTTCTCGTGTAGGAGCAAGCATAGGATTCATACCGCTGGGACTGCTTGCCGTAGGGCTGCTTCAGGGAACGGTTGTCGTCCTCGGCATACACGATGATGAGGTTCTCGCCTTCCTTCACAGCCTTGGTGATGTCAAGTTCGAACGAGGAGTAACCGCCGGTATGCTCGCCGACCTGCTTTCCGTTGACGTAAATGACGGAATGGTAGTCCACAGCGCCGAAGTGCAGAAGAACGCGTCCGGAAATCTGCTCCGCGGTCAGCTCAAACGTGCGGCGATACCAGACTGCTGCGATCCAGTCCGTGTAGCCGATGCCGGAGAGACGGCTTTCGGGGCAGAACGGAACGGTGATTTTCTTCACATCACCGCTCATGAAGTTGTCGGAGTTCCAGAGCTTGCGGTAGCGTCCGGAGTTGCCGAAGTCAAAGAGAAAATCCCACTCGCCGTTGAGGTTCATCCATGCGTCACGCACGAATTGCGGTCTGGGATGTTCCGGTCTTGGAATAGCCATGATTGTAGTCCTTTCTGATAAAGAAAATTGTATTTTGTTGTGATTACCATGAAAAATCGTAGCTGCCGCAGTGATGATCGGCATGGACGGTGATTGAGTAAGTACCGCCGGGCTGCACGGTAACGGAAAATTCGGAGGACGGAAGATCAGTACCCCTGTAAACGGAAGTGCCGGATGCTTCATCCGTTATGGTGATGTCCAGCGTGCCGCTCTGGGTTTCGATTACAACGGCAATTTCGGTTTCATCTTCATTCAGGCTTACAGAGCGTTTCTTTTCGCCGCTGAAAAGGGAGTAGGACATGGAAAAAAGGTCGCCGGTATTATTTTCAACAGACATCACGGTGGAGTAAGAACCGGAAACACAGCTGAGCAGAAGAAAGGAGAGCAGCAGCAATGACAGGAGACGCTTTTTCATCCCATGTTCCTTTCATAAGTGAAGTTATATAAAAATTATAATATATACTGAGCAAATTGTCAACTGTTTCACAAAAAATCGTTGCAAACGCCGTCGTGCTGTGGTATAATTCCGATAGAAATTAAAAATCTGCAAGGAGAAGACTATGCTCGAGAAAACACGTCAGTCATCGGGGGCGGATGAGAGAACCCCGTCCAGACCCCAGTATTTTTCATGGATCAACAACACAAACGAGGGTGCAACCGAGGAGCAGACCCTGATCAATCTCGATTACTTCAAGTGGCTCCACGACACCTACGGGATGGAGATCAAAATCTACGCATGGGATGCCGGCAACCTCGACGGTGCGTCCGGAACCTACGGCGATCCTGCATCCACACCCAAGCTGGTGAAGCAGTTCCCGCGCGGATACAAGCCCTGTGCGGACAAAGCGGCGGAAATCGGCTGTCACATGGGCATCTGGGGCGGTGCGGACGGCTTCGGTGATACGCCGGAATCGGAAAAAGCGCGGTATGACCTGATCGTGAGCCTGTGCAAGGATCTCGGCTTCATGCTGTTCAAGTTCGACACCGTCTGCGGCGCACTCCGCGAAGAAAAGCGTCAGACATTCAAAAACATGATCGACGAATGCCGGAAATACGTGCCGGATCTGATCGTGCTCAATCACCGCAATCACCTCGGAGACGCCGAAATCTGCGCGACCACCTTCCTCTGGGGCGGCGTGGAAACTTATATCGACGTGCACATCCGCAACAAGAATACCGCATCCCACCACCGCGCATGCACGCTGGAGAGAGGACTTGTGCCGGAGATGAAGCGTCTGACCGAGGACCACGGCGTTTGTCTGTCGTCCTATCTCGATTATTTCGAAGACGATCTCATCATCCAGGCATTCGCGCGTTCGCTGATTCTCGCTCCCGAAATCTACGGCAATCCGTGGCTTCTCCGGGACGACGAGCAGGCAAGACTGGCGCGGATCTACAATCTGCACGCGAAATACAACGACATTCTCGTGAACGGTATGGTTCTGCCCGAATCCTATGGCGCGAATGCAGTATCCCGCGGCGACGGAAAGACCAGACTGATCGTGTTGAACAACACCGGATGGGAGACCGTTTCCGTAAAGCTGAACATCACCGACGAGATCGGACTGGAAAAATCGGATAAGGAATACGTCGTCAAGACCCTGCATCCCTACGAATCCTACGCTGGCACGTTCGCATACGGGGACACGGCTGAAGTCACAGTCGAACCCTTCCGTGCCGCGCTGATCCTCGTTGAAGAAAAGGAAACCTTCGCATCTCACGACTTCGTTCTCACAAACTGCGAATACGAAACGGTTTACGGTGCGGGTGCGGTTCCGGCGAAGGCTCTCATTTACAGCGGAAACGGCGAAGAAATCCGCGCAGTCGGCAATTCCACGGTGACAGCGGACGGAATCACGGGCGACACCACGATCCATCCGCCGGTATATCTCGGAACGATGACGGAGTGCGATACGCCCGCCAACGCCGAACAGCTCTACGAAGCGACCGCGTTCCGTGCGGATACCGATTCCCTCGAAGCGCAGTCCCGCAAACGCTCGGGTGAGACGAAAATCCCCGAAGTTCAGCGTGCGCGCGATGCTTTCTTCGCTCAGGAAACCTACAAGTTCCGCGGTCCCGAATCTGCGGCGATGTTTGACGGCAATCCCGACACCTTCTTCGACGGCGAGAGCCGGTATTACGGAACCCGTCTGAACGGCGGCTGTCTCCGGATCGATCTCGGCGCTGAATATGCCGTCCGTCGTGCGGAAATCACCTGCTTTGCCATCGACGAGCCGATTCACGAAGTGCCCGCACAGCAGTTCCCGGCGTCCGGTTCCGTATCGGCTGATCTCGGCATGTGGAACGCACTGACCCTGCATGAAGTCCGCACAGACGAAGAAAACGTGCAGGCTCCCGTCGTCATGTCGTCGGTACACAACATCCGTTATTTCACCGGCTCCCGTAAAACCGCTGTTTATACGACCGACGCCGAAATGACCCGCTACCTCCGCATTCCCGAACCGATGGACCGCATTTATTCCGTCAGATTCTACGACGCGGACGGCAGTGAAATCAAGCCCGCAAATCCCACGGCGAACAATATGCTCTCCGTTTATCTCGCCTCCGATAAGGCAAACGCGAAGGCATGCACCGTGACCGTTCCCGAAGACGCAGCGGACGGCTCCTGCATTGCAGCGGCAATCAACGGAAAGCACGGAGCGGAAGGCGTTTACTGCGCGGCGGAAATGGACGGCAGACCGATCGGATTTACCGACCGTGCGTCCGGCTATCCCATGAACCACTGGGAGCACGTCGTCGGCGCATCCGAGTCCGGCTATACCTACTACCTCACCGTCACACCCGAAATGCGCGGCAGGGAAGTCCGCATCCATGCACTGTTCCGCGAGGAATGTGATGTGAACTGCGAAGTATGGCTCTGCGACAGCAATTTCAAGAAGCCCATCGCGGAAGTGATTCTTTAAGATGAAGATTTTTGTACCGGATTATTACCCGAAATTCCACTGCATCGCCGGAAAATGCCGTCATTCCTGCTGTATCGGCTGGGAAATCGACATCGACGAGGATACCCTTGATCTGTACGACAGCATCGGCGGCGGCTTCGGGATGCGGCTGAAAAACAATATTGAACCCGGCGATCCACCGCATTTCAGACTCTGTGCGGACGAACGCTGTCCGTTTCTCAATGCCGACGGGCTGTGCGATATCATCCTCACGCTCGGCGAAGGTGCGCTCTGCCAGATCTGCGACGATCACCCGAGGTTCCGCAGCTTCTACTCCGACCGGGTGGAAATGGGAATCGGCATGTGCTGTGAAGCGGCTGCAAAACTGATTCTGTCGAAGCCGGAGAAAACCGTACTTGTTCCGTGGGATGACGACGGGGAAGAAGAATTCCCGCTCACGGAAGAGGAAACTGCGTTTTTCGCTCAGCGTGAGAAGCTCATCGCAGCTGCGCAGAACCGTGAAAAATCCGTTGACGAGCGGATGCAGGAGATTCTTGCCGTCACCGGAGCGGATCTCAGCACGAAAACGGACGCCGGATGGCTCGCATGTCTGCGGGAGATGGAATGCCTCGATCCCGCACGGAACGGTCAGCTTGACGAAGCATCGGCGGATGATCTGCCCGGTCTGACTGCGGAATTTGAGACGGCATCCGAGCAGATTCTCGTGTATTTTCTCCTGCGGCATCTTCCCGGTGCGCTCGATGACGGACGGTTCACCGCACGTGCGGCGTTCGCAGTTCTGAGCACCCATGTGATCCGCCGTCTCAGCCGGGCTGTGCTGAAGAAAACCGGCAAGCTGACACTGGACGACATTGCGGAAGCGGCGCGGATGTACTCCTCCGAATATGAATATTCCGACGAAAACACCGAACTCCTGCTGGAAATGCTCGGCGGGATGGACTGACACAACCGAATACAGAAACGCACGGATTCTGCATCAAAATCAGACGCAGTCCGTGCGTTTTGTTTATCTGAAATTTACAGCTGTACAAGTTCCAGCCTTCCGGCAGGCGAGGGAACGGTGATCGAAAGCGCATCCGATGTGCCGTCAGAGGAAACCGTGCCGCAGGAGATGCCGTTCAGCCGGACTTCGTATTCGCCCGCAGGCAGTCCCTTGAGAGACACCGTATCGGGATCCGCACCCGGTACAGCAGTGAGATCGAACATCAGCGTGCGGAGTTCCCGGTCAATCACGGCACATGTCCAGCGGTGCGTCAGGAATTCAAGCGAAATCTTTCTCTCAACCAGATTCAGCCGGCGGAAAAGTCCGTCATGCGGCATCACGGTGAGTTTGCCGTCGTTCTCCGTCACATCGCATCCCCAGCCGGTCAGACCGAAGACGGGATCGTGTTCGACAACATCTGCGGAGAGAAGCTGGAGACCCGCCCAGAGCGAAATATCCGACTCAGCGGACTCACTGTACGGGAAACCGTGATCCCAGTTGTACGGGAAGGACGCGTGATAATTGCCCCATGCTGTGCCGACGGGTCCGATCAGCTCCGGCTGTCCCGAATGGATGTGGACGAACGGCACGAGCTTGAAGGGATAGACGAACGACCACGCATCGGCACTCTCTTCCGTTTCGTACATGTAGTAATCGTGGAAAATCTTCCCGTGCAGACCGACCGTGTACTGGAACAGCCACCATTCCAGATCCTGCCGGTTGCTCGTGGTCTGCCAGTACCATACGGGAACCTTGCCCGTCCATGCCACGGATTTGTCGATGGTCTTCTTCATGGTGTCACGCCGTCCGAACATCTTCGAGAAGGTGTATGCGCCCTCTTCGCCCGTGCTGTCCGTGCCGTATTCGGACGCAAACGGGTATTTCTGAAGGTTCATGGTCTCGCATTTGTTCCGCGACAGCTCCGTCAGACCGAATGCCATGGAAATCTCTCCTTCCGCTTCCAGTGCGGCGATGATGTCCGGCACCGTCTGCTCACCCATGAGTCCGATCCACGGCTGGAGCCGGAGAGAAGCGCGCAGAATCATTCCGGCGGCACGGAGGTACTGTACGGCATCCCAGCGATATTCAAATCCGGGATAGCGTTTTGCCGTTTTGTACATGGACCAGAATGTGTTGTAGATTCTCGGATAGTTGTACGCACGGGTGCAGAGATGCGGGTACACATTCGGCATCGGGTCGCTCCAGCACCGTCCGCCGCAGCATTTGTGACAGAGGTATCCGTCATACTGCCCGCCATGAATTACTTCCTTCTCCCAGACGAGCTTCAGAAGATAGTCGTCCATGGCGGAGATTTCGCGCTGAACAGGGAAGTACACCTGCTTTTCCGCGATGAATCCCGCGCCGTCGTACATCTGCTCGAAGTCGTTGTTGCTGCACCGGTTTCCGCCTTCCTTGGGAATATTCCGCGCGTTGTCCCATTCGAAGAAGCTGTAACAGTGGCAGTCGTCGGGATCGGTGATGCGGCAGTGATCCATGAGAAAATCCGCACGCCGCTGAATGGCAGAGTCAAGCGGTTCCTCCGTCCAGAATTGGAGCACGCCGCGTCTGTTGTCCGCGTAGGTGACGGTTACATCGATCCGCCCGAGTTTTTTGAAGGTCAGGGCATAACGGCAGCGGTCGTCCGATTCGGATAACAGCTCAATCACGGCGTCATGATCGGATGCGGTGACGGCGTGAACGGGATGCTTGGTGTGAATGTCGAGCTGTGCCGTCATGTTCGTCGGGAAAATCATGCCGGGGTTGACGTGAAGATCGAGAAGTCCCTCGCGGTACAGAAGATCACCCGGATCGCCGAACGCGCCGCCGGTTTTGTGAATCAGGAAGGAATACCGGATTTCCTCACCCGCCGCGAGAGTGAGACAGGACGGTTTCAGATAGCTCCGATCATCCCGGTTTGCCGCCATACTCTTGATGTAGTAATACTCAGGCGGATTCATCCACGTGAGCTGAGTGGATTTGAGCGTCCGGTGCTCCAGTGCCGTCCCAGTTTCCGGATCGGGTGTGAAAACGAGCTTGGTACCGCCGCCTCCCGCACGCTCGAGCAGGATGTACGACGCCTCGTGGGCAATGAAGCTGTCCGCCGCCGCGAGATAGTTTTCGTACGGTTCTTCAAACTGCCAGTGATTGTTCCAGCTCACGGGCAGGCAGATATCGTCAAACCGGATCGGCTGGTCCGTCACGTTTTTCAGAAGCAGATCGAGTCGGATGTGGTCGTCCTCAAGGGCATACGTCTCGGTCAGGGTGAAATCGCGGATGCCGTCATCGTTCGCGGAATTTCCGGAATATGTGACCTGCACGGTGGAAGACGAGACCTTTTCGATCCGACGGATATCTTCCGAGTGCCCGGTGGATGCATTACGTTCCTCGCCGTTTACGGAATAGCGGAAGATCATCTCGCCAAGGAACTGGTTTTCGCCGATTTCATACCGGTGCTCTGACTCGTTGGTGACGTAGTTGAGATCGAATGGCTCGTTTTTGACCTTGAGCGAGCGGATTTCACCGTATGAGCCCGTGACGAGGGTGTAAAGTTCGTTTTCGATCGTGTGATGCCCGGTCAGCGGAACGATCGAGGTGTTGTTGAACTGCACGCCTGCGGATTCCGCGATCACGCCGCATACACCGGATGAGAAGGTTTCATCGGTCAATTCAGCCGCGGAAATGCCGGGATTCTCGCTGCGGAAAAAGCTCGCTTCGCGGTCGTTCTGCACCCGGACGGAAATCTCACTGCCGCTGCAGATGATGCGGACATGCGTGCAGGTCACCGGTTCAATCGCAATTCCGCAGGAGGAGAGCACCGTTTCCTCACCGTTCACGCATCTGCCGAAGGAGGCGGTGTCCGATACGGAATCGAGTCTGAGAAAATATGAATTCTTCTCGTCCGTCATGCGGAAAACGATCACAGCGGATCCTTCCTCGGTCATCTGGACGGTGAGAAGATAGTCAAAATCCGTGTAGACCGCCGTCGTGTGAACAAGCGGAGAACCGTCCTCCCAGCGGTAGTAGGTGCGGTAATCGGGATGCACGCCCCATGTTCCCGCCGGTACGCCTTCCGTCAGCGTCCATTTTCCCGCACTGACCCAGCCGTCGGTACGGTATTCGCCGAACGCGTTCCCAGGATGACTGTCAGCAGGATCGCGCACAAAAATGATGTTCTTATCCATATGTATTCTCCAGTTGTAATTGAATTTTCAATCATCAGTCCGCTTCATGACGGGTTCCGAAGATGCGCAGAACACCGAACTCGAGAAGTCCGTGCACATTTCCGCGGAGTGCGTCCGGGTATTCGGTCGTTTTGCGGATTTTCAGATACCGGAATCGGCTGCCGCAGAGCTCGGGCTTCACGTTCACTTCGTGGTATTCCTGCGTGTATGCGGCTTCTTTTTCGGTCAGGCAGATCCAGGTTTCACCGTCGTCCGAGCCGAAGACCTGCACGCCTGCCAGCCGGTCGGAGAATCCAAGCCGCGCACGGAAACCGAATTTTGTCACGCAGATGCGGTATTCTTCGCCGAAATCCATGATGTGCGCCCTGTCCACTGCCTTGTAGTAGCCGCAGAACGTACCTTCGGGATCGATCAGGTTGTGAATTTCCTCGCCCATCGTGGATTCGCGCACCAGCTTTACGTAATCGAGCGAGGTGCTGCCGGTGTAGGGATCGTCTGCCAGAACGGGTGAGAGCGGTTCAAGATTCCCGACCGCGCGTCCCAGTTCCGCGAGACAGCCGGCAAACGCCGTGTCGGATGATGTCAGTGCACGATTTGCCGCATCAAGCGCATTCCGGTATTCGGCAAGTGATGCGCGGGTGTAGGGTGTATCCGGATCAAATCCGGCAGAAACGGTGCTCATAGCGGAACCCCTGTCCGGGCAGCCGGTGATTTCAGCCTTCCGGAGAGCGCACGTTTCGCCGAGGGATGCCGTGACAAAGAGCGTGAATGTCCCCGCAGTATCGGGCGTCCATGTCAGAACCCCGGCGGATGTGTCAAATACAGCTCCGTCCGGCAGACCTTCACAGGCATAAACCGCACGCGCATCGGACGCTTTAAAGGCAAGCGTGAGCAGTGCGTTCCGGTATGTGACGGATGTGACCGTGTTTCCGCCGTTGAATCGGAGCAGGTCGATCGCCGCACGTCCTTCGGTGGGCTCATCGGGCTTGATATCAACGGCGTCAAGGTCTGCATAAGTCCCAGCGATCTCCGAGACGGCAATGGTGTAGAAATCCCCGAAATTCTCCGATGCCGCGCGGGTGCAGATGACGTATTTCCACTCGCCATGCGTGTCGGGCAGGAGAATCTCATCGCGCACACAGCTCAGCTTCAGTTTTGCCGTCCCGTCCGTGCGGATGCGGAGTGCAATTGCCGTACGGTCGGAGCCGCTGTCGGTCATGGCAAGCACGGCGGGCGCATCGGATCTCACAAACCGCACGAATCCGACGCCATCTTCCCGAATCACCGACATTGCCCCGGGATTCTGCACCATCGAACCGCGGTCTTCCGCTTCCGTGCGCCAGTGAACCTGCGGCCGTGCGAGAAGATTCGCGTCCCATGCAGCGTCCTCCGGCAGAAACAGCCAGAAATCTCCGCCGCCGTCGACGTTGTCCCAGTTCACGACCCGGTGTCCGCAGGAATAATACACTGAGGGAACCTTGCGCAGAAAGCCTTCGGTGAAATACGGGTACTTTTCTGCAAGATTTACATCTTTTCTGCGATATGTGTAGTAGACATAAAGATCCCAGAAATTGATTGTCCGGTAGCGGCCGCGGTAGTTCGGTGAATAATCGGTGTAGTTGTCCGCAATCACGCCGTCCCGGACAGAGAATGGCACGGGAACCCAGCTGGAATCATACCCGAGCATGTAGCGGAAGAAGAAATCGGCGGCTGAGAGAATCCGGTCGTCGTCGAACTCGTAGATCCCGACCGCGTCATCCTCCGACGATACGGTGCCGGAGACCGGGTCGACTTTTGTGTTCTGCGAGAGCAGCATCCGCGCGAGAATGGCGGCATTGGTCAGATCTCCGCAGCCGTGTGCCTGATCGCGTCCCATCTCAACATGCTGGATCACCGGTTCCGGGAGTACTCTGCCGCTTCCTTCGGGCTGTCCGACTTCATCGACGGTCGTGATTTTGCGGAACAGACGCCGGACGGAGCCGTTGAAGCCGGGATTGGCGGCGTTTCTGTTCACCGTGAACCACTCCACGGTTTTGGCGTATCCGTCCGTGTCATCGAGGAAGAGATAAGCCGACATCGCACCGATCACGGTGTAGAGATGCTGATTCATGAACCCGCTGCAATCGGAGAGAAACGCCGCAAGAGCCGGACGGAGCAGATTTTCGGAAAACGCCGCGATTTCTTCGTCTGTCCAGTGAAGCGCGTCCTTTGTGTATCCGTCGGAGGGTTCGAAATCCGAATACCGGATCAGCTCCGCTGCAATGCACATCCGGTTCATGGGAATGCCGACGTGAATGTGCGCGTCCGGGAAATACCGGAATTCCGCCGGGTTCAGCTTCGACCACAGCCGCAGAATCGTCACTGCATTCGCACGATAACGCGGATTTCCGGTCACGATGTAGAGAACCGCCTGTGTGTACGCGGTCAGACCGTCGCGGATGAACTGGCTGTTGGTGCCTTTTGACGCAAAAGCGGTGGTTTCCGGATCACGCAGACAGACCGGCGGCTCGAAAGCTGCGGATTCCGACGCGAGCATGTCGAGGAAATATGTTTTCCACGTCTCCGTCTGTGCGCGCACATGCTTCTGCACGGTGAGAATCTGCTCCTGCGTCAGTCCGACTCCCGGATGCACCAGTCCGCTCTCGCTCCTGTGAGAACGCACGGATGGGAGATACGGCGTCAGAAGTGCGCGGATGGCTGACTGCTGTGCGGTTTGTTCCATAACAGTACCTCGTCCTGTTGTTTTTCTTTCATTATATCACAGAATCCGTGAAATTGAAATGTTTCCGTGCAGTTCTTCCGGAATTATTTGTCCCCGGCGGCAATTGCATGAACCGGTTGAAATTCCGCCGGACATGTGATACAATAGAAGAAATACAACAGGGAGGAACGGAAAATGTACAAACGGATTTTACTTCTGTGTGATCTCGAGGGCGTCAACAACGTCGTCGGCGTGCCGTATGAAGGTCTTCTCAAGGGAACGGAACAGTGGGAAACTGCAAGACGTCAGGCGGCACTGGAGCTGAACGCGGCGGCAGATGCCCTGTACGAAGCGGGAGCGGAGACGGTTGCGCTCTGGGACAACCACGGCGGCGGAAAGAACATCGACCCCGCAGATCTTGACAGCAGGATCACCTTGATCGAGCCGAAGGGACTGCGTCTCAGTTTTGCCAAGGATGCGTTCGACTGCGTGTGCTTCTTCGGATATCATGCCATGGAAGGAACCCTCGGCGGTGTTCTGGCGCATACCATGAGCAGCAAGACCGTGCAGTTTTACAAACTCAACGGGAAGTACATCGGGGAAGTCGACATGGACGCCGCGATCTGTGCATCCCACGGAATTGCATCCTGCTTCTACGCCGGCGGTGACATTGCGTGCGCTCAGGCTCAGCGTGCAGTCGACGGCATTGTGACCGTTGTGACGAAGACGGAATTGGAACGCAATCGCGCAATTTTCCGGGACAACGCGGAGCTCCTTGCCGAAATCCGCGAAAAAATCGTCGAAGCGGTGAACAGAACGGTTCCGATCCGCACGCTCAGCTTCCCGTGCACGATGGAAAAATCGTTCAAGCGCGTGGAAGATGCGGCGGCGTATCTGGCGAGACTGCGTTCCCTCGGCATCGACGCGGCGTATCCCGATGACGATATCCTCGGCAGGGACGCACACACCGTGTCAGCCGTTGTTACCGATACGGATACCTTCATCCGGTGCATCTGAGGAGAATATATTACTATATATAATAATGAAGAAAACAGGAGATACGGAAAATGAATCTTACGCATGAGACGGAAAATGTGATTTACCTTGCCGGCGGATGCTTCTGGGGAGTCGAGCACCTGATGCAGTCCATAACCGGTGTGATCGATGCCCGGAGCGGATATGCCAACGGAACCGGAGAAGAGGACGCCGACTACAAAACGGTCTGCACCGGCAAAACCGGATTCCGCGAAACGGTGCGTGTGGAATACGATCCCGGCGTTGTGAGTCTGGAGGCGATTCTGATGGCGTACTTTTACGTGATCGACCCGGGCGTGCAGAACCGTCAGGGAAACGACATCGGCACGCAGTATCAGACGGGAATCTACTACACGAATGAAAAGGCAAAAGAAACCGTCGAGCGCATCGCGGCAATCGAGAAGAGCGGATGTGACCGGTTCTGCGTGGAAATCGGCCCGCTCAGAAATTTCTTCTCCGCCGAGGAATACCATCAGAACTATCTCGAAAAGAATCCGGACGGCTACTGCCACATCCCGTGGAGTGAAATGAAGCTGTTCCGGGGACTGCGGATCGAAGCGGAGGAATACACAAAGCCCGCCGCAGAAGTGATCCGCGAAAAAACAGAAACACAGGAGTGACATGATGAAAATACTGAAAACAACGGGTAAAATCTGCCTTGGTGTCCTGACTGCCGGAATTGCACTGGCGGCGGTGGTTGTTGGCGGATTGAATATCGCAAAATTTGCCATTTACCGCGACTATTACGCCGCAGAATCCGCGCTGTGCAGGAATCCCGGGCTGAGTGACGGCTTTGTCTGTCAGGGTATTTCCGCGGCCGACGAAGCGGGGCTGATTCTCGTCTCCGGCTACATGAAGGATGGTACCTCATCCCGCATCTACGTCACCACGACCGACAGCGAATCGTATTACGTGACCCTGCACTGTGACGGTGAGACTTACACGGGTCATGCCGGCGGAATTGCGGTGTCCGGGGATACGGCATACATCGCAAACGGAAGCAAAATTTTCTCGTTCCCGCTCAGTGACGTTCTCGGAGCGGAAAACGGAGACAGCGTGAACATCGGGCAGGGCGTGAAGGTCAACAACAAGGCGTCCTTCCTCTATACAGATGACGAGTACCTGTATGTCGGCTCGTACATGGATTCCTCGAGAACACCGCCGGAGGAGCATGTTTTTGAGACAGCGGAGGGTACGCATAAGGCGATCTGCTCCGTCTATGCTATCGGTGATCTTTCTGCGCCCGTTCGGGTGTATTCCATCCGCGACTACGTGCAGGGCATCTGCTTCACACCCGACGGCAGAATCGTGCTGTCCACATCCCACGGTCTCACCAGCTCCGTGTATTACGTCTATAACGCCGCCGACGCCGTGGATTCCGGGAATACGTTCGACGGTGTACCCGTGTTCTATCTCGATCATGCAGTCGCTGAAATCACCGGACCCGCCATGGCGGAGGGAATGGATTATTTCCGCGGCAGTCTGATCACGCTCACGGAAAGCGCATCGGACAAATACATCTTCGGCAAGCTGTTCTTCGCCAACGATCTCGCAAGTCTGGATCTGAACACGCTTCTCAGCAAATGATGAATCAGGGCTTGCTGTCTGTCATTCACAGGCGGTGAGCCTTTTTTCGTCCGTGATTCGGCGGAGGAAAAAAATCATGCGGATGCGGGAAAAATTTTCGCTGAAGCGGCAGATTCCGGAGAAAAAGTTGTCAGTATAGGTAAGAGGACAAAACGGAGGTTAACCATCATGAAGAAAATCAGAACTTATACACTGAGAATTCTTACCGGCATATTTGCCGTACTGACAGCAGCCACACTGCTCACCGGATGCGGAAAACAGGAAACAGTGGATTATTATAACAATACAGGGAATGACGGCTCCCGGTACTTTACGCTGGGGGATGTGGTTTACCGATGCGGTTTTTCTTCTGTGCCGGATCAGTATCACAGCGGATTCGAATCAACACTCTCCGGACTTTGCCGCGATCCACTGTGCACGCATGACGCTCAGGATGCTGTATGTCCCGATCAGGCGACGGCGTATCGAAGATCTTACTGTACGGACGGCGAGAAAATATATGCCTCCTGCACGTATCCGATCAGAGGATCAAGCGACAGATTCATTTATTCCATGAATCCTGACGGCACAGACGTACAACTTCTCGCTGATATGGTTTCCATTCAAAACACCAGCTCATCCAGTGATAATCTGTGGGTTCACGACGGGTATCTCTACTATCAGCAGAGTATGTACGATGAAGGAACAGGAGCAGAAACCATTGCATTGATGCGTGTTTCCGTAAACGGCGGCAAGCAGGAGGAAGTTCTGGAAAAACGGTATCTGCCAAGTGTACAGTATTACATTGACGATGAATATTACTATGTTCTTGATC
>JAFUQY010000401.1 GCA_017472105.1 Clostridia bacterium
CATCCCGCGGCGAAACAGAAAAATCAGAAAAATTTCAAAAAACTTTCAAAAACCTCTTGACAAAACTTCCGTCCTGTGGTATTATATTAGAGCGTTCGATGAACGTCCGCAAATTTGGACGCGGGTGTAGTTCAGTGGTAGAATTCCAGCCTTCCAAGCTGGTTATGTGGGTTCGATTCCCATCACCCGCTTGACTTTGGAACCGTAATCACGGCAACAAAGATATGTGCCTTTAGCTCAGTTGGATAGAGCAACTGCCTTCTAAGCAGTAGGTCGAGGGTTCGAATCCCCCAAGGCACGCCATCGGCTTTATGCCGAAACCGAAGGATCCGCCACATGGGTTCTTTGGTTCCTCCGTCCTCTCTCTTTGAGGGACGTTTATATACGCTGCGTGCTGGGCAAAAGTCCGGTGAAGCAGCGAGTCATGGTGGTTGTAGCTCAGTTGGTTAGAGCGCCAGGTTGTGGCCCTGGAGGTCGTGGGTTCGACTCCCATCAATCACCCTTCGCCGTATGCAAAAACGTACGGCTTTTTCTTTTTTTCTGCGGGGACTTCCCTGCTTTCATCCGAACAAAAAAATTCCCGGTACCGGATTCTCGTCCGATATCGGGATTTTTTCATTTTCAGTTGTAAATCACCGTGGCACGGGTGTCGGCAAGCATGTCCGCAAGCGCATCCGCGTATCCGCCCAGCTTTACTTTCAGGTTCGCGAAGCTGCGCCATTCAATGGTCACATCCTCCGCCGCCGTCATGTCGTCGAGCACATCGTGGAGGGCATCCAGATTCCGTCCGCAGTAGTCCGGTGTCTTCAGATGCTTCGCGATGGCATCGTACAGGGCCTCCCGGGTGTCGATGTTTGTACAGTCAATGATGACACAGCGCATGTTATTCTTCTCCGTACAATAATTCAAAAGATTCGTAATGGTCGTCGGTGTAGTAGATCAGGCCGTCGTTGGAGTACACGATCCGCTTTGCTCCGCGGGATGACGTTCCGACGGTGTCAATGTCGCATTCGTAATACTGACGTCCGGATTTCTTCGGGAGCAGGCCTTCGTAGTTGCCGAATTTCGAGCCGCCGATCGCCATGCCCTTCTCGTACTGGTCAAGCGCACCGCCCGTCCAGCCGTAGAGATCCTCCGCGTCATTCTTGGAGACATAGTTCGGCGGGAGCTTGCCGTAGGTGTGGATGTACAGCGCGACGTTTTCCTTGTCGTCGTACCATCCGTCCTCGTCGATCGCGGGTTCCGGCTCGGTTTCCGCTTCGGTTTCGGGAGCTTTCGTTTCCGGTGCCTTGGTTTCCGGCTCAGTTTCCTTTACGGTTTCGGGCGCGGTTTCTTTTTCCGTCTCGGGTTCTGTTTCTTCTGTTTCAGGTTCCGTTTCCGGCAGGATCGTCTCACCCGAGTTCTCACCGATAGATCCCGTTTCCGGCGTTTCACCGGTTTCCACGGACTGAATTTCGCCGTCTTCGTAGTTTTCAATCGCTTCCAGTGCGGCGTCGGCGAGGGTGGTTGCCGTATCCAGACAGGACGTCAGGGACAGCGGCAGAACCGTCGCCAGCATCACCAGCGCAAGAAGCAGGGAAAGGTGCTTTCGCATGAATTTCATCGCCGTCACCTCATTCGATCGATTCCAGCATGATTTCCGCTTCGACGTTCACGCTGCCGTTTCCGCGCACGGTCCGCACGTAGTACATTCCGTCGCTCTGACCGGCGTAGATCTTGACCGTCTCACCGAGGGGCGCTTCGGAGACAAAGGAAATCCCCATCGAAATCACGCGCTGACCCTTCATGTCCCCGTCGATGTAGCCGCAGAGGATGTCGGGATAGCGGGTATTGTTCATGTGGCCGTTGAGGTCGATGTCGGCATATTCCACGGTGCGTTCCCCGACGAGGTGCATGTCAACGTCCTCGGGAATCCTGAACCGCGCGGGCATATCCAGCTCAAGCATGTCGTCGATGCGGTAGGGCAGATCGAGCTCGGTCACGCGGTGGAGCTTGCGGTCATTCACGCCGACCATTGCCCACACGGACACCGCCTCCGCCACGATCACGCCGTCACGGAGAATCCGGTAGCACCGGTTGAACTGCACGCCGCGGGATTCGCATGCCCAGGACTGCACCTCGAGCCTGTCGTGGCTGTACAGGGGCGCGTAGGAGCTGAGGCGGATCCGGCTTAAAATGAAGGAATATCCGCGGTCAAACAGTTCGTTATAGGAAAGACCGTCGTCCTCCATGGAGCTGTTCGCGGCATCCTGCATGTAGCGGAGCAGATTGGATGCCGACACAATGTTGTTAAAATCCGTGTCGTTTGCGTTGACACGGTATTCACCTGTCCATTTCATACTATTTTTCCTTAAATCATCAAAGAAAGAGAAGAGAAAAGCTCTCCCGTGGGATTTCTCTTTCCTCTTCTCAAATTCTCAAGTAATATCGTCGCGGATTACAGAGTGTTTGCGGAGCCGAGTACGTTTGCGATCTTGTGAGCAACCATAGCCTTGACTTCTGCACGAGCAACGGTCAGGTAGGTTCTGGGGTCGAATACGTCGGGCTGGTTGTGCATAACGCGGCGGATACCTGCGGTCATTGCAAGACGGATGTCGGAGTCGATGTTGATCTTGCAGACAGCGAGGGTAGCAGCCTTGCGGAGCTGTTCTTCCGGAATACCTACTGCATCGGGCAGCTTGCCGCCGATTTCGTTGATTTCCTTAACATGCGCCTGGGAAACGGAGGAAGCACCGTGAAGAACGATCGGGAAACCGGGGATCTTCACCATGATTTCTTCGAGGATGTCGAAGCGGAGCGGCGGAGGAACAAGGATGCCTTCTTCGTTTCTGGTGCACTGTGCGGGAGTGAACTTATAAGCACCGTGGGAGGTACCGATGGAGATTGCGAGGGAGTCAACGCCGGTACG
>JAFUQY010000049.1 GCA_017472105.1 Clostridia bacterium
CCGGCTTCGGTAAGATCACCCTCGAAGGTATCGGCTCCATCGAAGACCGTTACGGCGACGTTCCCGCAGGCGAATACGCAATCGGTTACGGTGCATGGGGCGGCGCTGCGTTCTATCCCTTCCGCAACATGCAGGTTTACTGCGACAACCAGCAGTACGAAATCAACGAAGCTGCATGCTGGGATCCCACCAACGAACAGCTCACTCTGAATGTTGAAGGCGAAGACGTTACCATGAGCTGGCAGGAATGGTCCAACGCTCTCATCGGTACCGGTAAGTTTGCTGCCTCCGACAACAAGACCAAGCTCGCAGTTACCGCACAGCTTGAAGAACTCTACCTCAAGAAGTATTATCGTATTCCTTTCTGCGGCACCACCATTTGCTCCGTTCTTTCCTATAAGAACAGCTACTACACCGAAGACTACAACATCATGTACGGTTTCGGCGGTATGCGTCTGATGTCCTACAACTACACCGACGCTGAATGGGATGCATTTGTTGCAGATCAGGGCGGCACCCTCAGCTACGAATAAGATACAGTATCGCAGCCGAGTTTATATTGTTGTATTTTAATATAATTGTATAAATCGACATCACGGCAGGGAGGGAACACAATCTCTCCCTGTCTGTGATATCCGGCTGTTTCACCCTGTTTTCCTGAGGAGAAAATTATGGCAAAATATGTAATCAAGCGTGTGCTCCTGATGTTTCTGACGCTTTTCGTCATCGCGACGATCTGCTTCATGCTCATCCGGATTCTGCCGCGCGAACTGCCCATAGACAAGAACCTCCAGGCAGTCATCACCGCCCGCTGGGAAGCTCTGGGCTACAATGAACCGCTGCTGGTTCAGTTCGGCATTTACCTGAAGAACATTTTCACCGAATGGGACTTCGGTACTTCCTGGTACATTGCCTTCCGCCAGCCCGCGTGGAATGTTCTTATGGACAGACTCCTTCCTACCATTCTGGTAAACTTCTACTCCTTTGTCGTGTCCATTCCGCTCGGTCTTGTCTTCGGTATCTACGCCGCAGTCAAGAAAAACAAATGGCAGGACCAGTTCATCAGTACCGCCACCATGGTTTTTGCTTCCGTTCCGTCCTATGTTTACGGTTTCCTTGTGCAGTATTTCCTGTACTTCAAGCTGGATTTGTTCCCGCTGACCGTATCCTCCCTCGCGGACGCAGGCAATTCGTGGTTCTCCTGGACCATGTTCTGGAGTATGATTCCCCCGGTCATCGCTCTGTCCTTCACGCAGGTCGCCGGTCTGTGCCGGTTCACCCGTGCGGAGCTGACGGAAACTCTGACCTCCGACTATATGCTGCTTGCGCGTACCAAGGGTCTGACCCGCGCTCAGGCAACGACAAGACATGCCCTCAAGAATGCGATGGTGCCGATTCTTCCGATGATTATCTCCACCTTCGTTTCCATTCTGTCGGGCTCCATGATTATCGAAAGAATTTTTGCGATTCCCGGTGTCGGCCAGCTTTACATCAAATCCATCAACCTGCTTGACTATGACGTCTTCATGGTGGATAACGTGTTCTATATCTTCGTTGGCCTGCTCGCAGGTATCGTTGTGGATATCAGCTACGGATTCATTGATCCGAGAATCAGAATGGGGCAGAAGAAATGATGAATAACAATTTCGATCCGGGCAATATCCCCATGGAAAAGTTCGAGTTTGTCAACCACGGCGAGCGAATTTCCGACAAGAAGTTCGACGACAAGCCCGTTGGCTACTTCAAGGACGCGTGGATCCGTTTCCGCAAGAACAAGGGCTCCATTGTTGCCGCGATCATCATTCTCCTGATCGTGCTCTACTCCATTGTGTGCCCCCTGTTCACCACAAAGTTCGACGGCACCTTCATGGACGTTTTCTACGCAAAGAAGCCGCCGCGCAATCTGCTGCTCCGGGAAATCGGCATCTCCGACGGCGGAACCGACCGTGACTTTGCGGAAAAAGGTCTCATCAAGGCGGTTGCAGTCGGCATGGCAGCGGAAGACCGCGACGGAACCGGCAACGTAACTCTCGAAGAAGGTCTCGAAAGCTACTACCAGCCCATGCTCAAGATCGGCGAAGGCGTTCAGATGGCGGAAATCCGCGGCGCAAAGCCCAAGACCATCTACGCGGGACGCATCGACAACTATCTCGAAGTCGGCTTCCTCTACCGCGCGATTGAGCAGGACGAATACGCAAAAATCATTGCATGGCAGGAAGAAACCGGACTTCAGGTGGTTTATCCCCTGATCGCAAACAACGAATACACCATCGACAGCACCGACGCCAACTACTGGTACAAGACCTCCGCAAAGGGCGATCCCATCACGATTGACGCAAACGGAAACGTGAAGGAGATCAAGTACAAAGAGGGCATGGTGCTCGAAGACAACTACAAGCGCGACGCCGACGGCAATCCCATTTACTACGAATACACCGGCGGCGGTACACAGGAAACGGCACAGTACAAGGTCCGCGTCCTGTATTACAACTACTATCTCTACAATAACGGCTTTGAACCGGAATATCTCTTCGGTACCGACAGCCAGGGCTATGACCTGTCCCTGCGTATGGCGGGCGGTATCCGTCTGAGTATGATCGTCGCAGTCTGCGTTGCTGCCATAAACCTCACCCTCGGCGCCATGTACGGTGCGGTGGAAGGCTACTACGGCGGCGCGGTTGACATCATCATGGAGCGTATTTCCGATATTCTCTCGGGCGTACCTTTCATCGTTGTGGCAACACTGTTCCAGATGCATCTCGCACAAAGGGTCGGTGTGGTGCCCAGCTTGCTCTTCGCGTTCGTCCTGACCGGATGGATCGGAACCGCAAGCCGGACAAGAACCCAGTTCTACCGTTTCAAGAGTCAGGAATACGTCATTGCGGCACGTACGCTCGGTGCAAAGGACCGCCGGATCATCTGGAAGCACATCTTCCCGAACTCCCTCGGCACCATCATCACCGCCAGCGTGCTGGTCATTCCCGGCGTTATCAACAGTGAAAGTATGCTCAGCTACCTCGGCATCGTCAAGCTTGGCGGCGTGGAAACCACATCCCTCGGCACGCTTCTTTCCGACGCAAGCGCCCTGTGGATCAACTATCCGCACCTCATGATCTATCCCGCAGTCATCCTGTCTCTCCTGATGATCTGCTTCAACCTTTTCGGCAACGGCCTCAGAGACGCGTTCAACCCGTCCCTGCGCGGCGTGGAGGAATAATATGGAAAAAGTATTGGAAGTCAAAAACTTAAAAATATCATTCCGTACCTCCGGCGGTACACTGAAGGCGGTCCGTGACATCTCCTTTGATCTCGAACGCGGACGCACCATGGCAATCGTTGGCGAATCCGGTTCCGGCAAATCGGTCACCTCCAAGGCGATTCTCGGCATTCTTGCCGGCAACTCCATCGTCGAAGGCGGCGAAATCCTGTACGACGGACGCGATCTTCTCAAGATTTCCGAGGAAGAAATGTGCAGGATCCGCGGCGACAGAATCTCCATGATTTTCCAGGATCCGCTGTCCTCCCTCAACCCCATCGTAAAAATCGGCAAGCAGATTACCGAAGCCATGCTCCTCAAGAACGACGGCAACCGGAAATCCGCGAAGAACGATTTCAATACCACTCTTGCAGCTCTCCGCGACAGCATCATCGCCGCTCTCGGGGAATCGAGCAAGGAAAAAATCACCGGCATGACCGAGACCTTCGATGCCTTCAACATCGAGGCGATCAAGCTGGAAAACAGCTACAACACCGCACATGAAGCGGCGGCAGGGTTGATTTCAGATATCGAAGACTTCCTGTTCCTTGCAGGCAAGAAGCAGAAGATCGACGTGAAGGGAAGTCTCGGCGAATTTACCGCGAACATGAAGAAGATCAGCGACCCGTTCCTGACGCATGCGTTCGACGGCGAAATTTCTTCTCTTGCCGCTGAAATTCAGAATGCGAAGGCTTCCTATAAGGTTCAGAAGGACGAAAACGGTGCGGAAATCCTGCCCGGCGAGGTTGTGACCCTTCTGGAAAAGGTTCAGGAAACGCTCGGCAGAGTCACGGCACAGACCAGACCGGACTTCTTCCGCATCGGCTACTACAAGCTGAAGAATCCCGCTGAGGATCTCTCCGGCAGAGACGTGGAAGCGCTGAATGAAACCTGCCTCAAGTATCTCAACGATGACTTCATGATGGAGTTCATCGATCTGATGACCAGAGGTGTGGAATACTCCGCGAAGGTTGCCGCTGACAAAAAGAGAGCACTCCTGCCCGTTCTCACCGAAGCACGTGACTACTACGCAAATGCGGAATACGATCGTGCGGCGGCGCAGAAGAAGGCAAAGGAGCTGAGCGACAAGGTCATCGACTCCATCGACCGTCTCAGAACCAACAAGGACAGCCTGATCTACACCTTCCCGACCTCCCTCGGCGGCGCGATTGACAAGTATTTCAATGCCGTTGTGAAGAATCCGAAGGAAGAAGCACGTTTCGCCCGACAGAGTGCAAAGCGTGACGCTCTCATCACAAGGGGCAGAACCGTTGACTGGAAGGTTGTTCCGAAGAATGTCTATGATCTGAACGAGCTCAAGGCGGAAATCGTCAATACCCTCGACCGTCTGATCGCGGGATTGGAAAAGAACATCGCCGAAACCGAAGCACTCGACTGCCGCGAACGGAGTATCTCCCTCGTCGACTGGTTCAAGGAAAAGGCTTCGCAGGTCGTTTATACCGTAACGAAGCGCATGGCGAAGGAAAAGGCAATCCAGCTGATGGAGGAAGTCGGTATTCCCGAGCCCCGCATCCGCTATTACCAGTATCCCTTCGAATTCTCCGGCGGTATGCGTCAGAGAATCGTTATCGCAATCGCGCTGGCGGCAAATCCGGACATTCTCATCTGTGACGAACCCACCACCGCGCTCGACGTAACCATTCAGGCGCAGATTCTCGAGCTCATCAACAAGCTCAAGAAGGAACGCAACCTGTCCGTTATCTTCATCACCCACGACCTCGGCGTTGTGGCGAATATGGCGGACGATATCGCGGTCATGTACGCCGGAAAGATCGTCGAATACGGCACAGCGGACGATATTTTCTACGATCCGCGGCATCCGTACACATGGGCGCTCCTGTCCTCCATGCCCGACCTTGACACCAAGGAAAAGCTGGACGCCATCCCCGGCACGCCTCCGAACATGATCTATCCTCCGGAAGGCGACGCGTTTGCGGACAGAAACAAGTACGCCATGAAGATCGACTTTGAACAGCATCCGCCCAAGTTTAAGGTCTCCGATACCCACTGGGCGGCAACGTGGCTCCTCCATCCCGATGCACCGAAGGTCGAGCCGCCGCGCATCATCACCGAACGGATTGAACGAATGAAGAAGGCAGGAGGGAACTGAGCATGAGCAATACCGAAAACAAAGAAGTATTGCTGAAGGTCGAGAACCTCTGCCAGTACTTCAAGATGGGCGACAAGGAGCTCAAGGCAGTCGACGATGTTTCCTTTGATATCAAGAAGGGCGAGGTCTTCGGTCTGGTAGGCGAATCCGGATGCGGCAAAACCACCACCGGACGTTCCATCATCAAAATCTACGATATCACCTCCGGCAGCATCACCTTCAAGGGTCAGCGCATCTGTGCCGGAACCAGAAGCCACAGGGATGCCATCAAAGCGGCGAAAAAGGAAATCGCGCGGCTCACAAAAGAGGGCGGCAACGATTCCGTCATCGCAAAGCTGAAGGCGGAGATTGACGAAAACATCGCTGAAATAAAGAAGGCGAAGTTCGACCATCTCCACTCTGACAGGGAATACGCGAAGCAGCTCACCGCAAAGGTGGAGGAGGAATACAAATCCAAACTCCGTGAGGCGGAAGGTACCCCTGAATATGCGGCGGTGAAGAAAAAATACAGGGACGAGCTGCGGGTTGCGAAGAACACCAAGCTGATTACCAAGATCCAGATGATCTTCCAGGACCCCATCGCATCCCTCAATCCCCGTATGACCGTCCGTGAAATCATCGCGGAAGGCCTCATCATCAACGGAATCCGCGATCAGGAATACATCGACGAAAAGGTTTACGAAATCCTCGAGCTCGTCGGTCTGGTCAGAGAGCATGCGGGACGCTATCCCCATGAATTCTCCGGCGGTCAGCGTCAGCGTATCGGCATCGCGCGTTCGGTCATCATGAACCCCGATCTGCTCATCGCCGACGAACCGATCTCCGCACTCGACGTTTCCATTCAGGCGCAGGTCATCAACCTCCTGAACGAGCTGAGAGAGCGCCTCGGTCTGACGATTTTGTTCATCGCGCACGACCTTTCCGTTGTCAAGTACTTCTCCGACAGAATCGGCGTTATGTACTTCGGCAAAATGGTCGAGCTGGCGGACTCCGATGAACTGTTCGCGCATCCCATGCATCCCTACACCAAGTCCCTCCTTTCCGCAATTCCTCTGCCCGACCCGCATGCGGAGAAGAAGCGTGTGAGAATCACCTACAATTCTCTCGCCGAGCACGATTACTCCACGGACAAGCCGTCCATGCGTGAAATCCGCCCCGGTCACTTCGTCTACTGCAACGACGCGGAAGAGGCAAAGTACAAGAAGGAACTGGGACTGTGAACGCGAAAACCACAATACTGAAATACGGCATCACAGCGGCCGCCGCCGGTCTGATCACGTGGACGACGCTGGAGCTGCACGGATTTGCTTACCTGACATCCGATGCGGAGCGGTACCGTCTGCTTGCCGACGCGTTTACCATTCCTGGCGTGTCCCTGATTATGGTGTGGCTGCTGGTGCTCGTCTCAGGCGAAGGTATTTTTGACGGCATCGGATACGCGCTCTCCTACACGGTCACGACGCTTCTTCCCGGAATGGGAAACAAAAAAGCGGAAGCCTACGCCGACTACATCGAGCGGAAGCAGGCAGCCCGTGCCGGACGGATGAGCTGTGCGTTTCTCTGGCATGTCGGAGCGGCATTCATGATCCCGGCAGCGGTGTTCATCGTGCTGTTCTACGGCGTATATTGAATCCAATAAGACGGAATCTCACGGGGTGTGCAAAGAACGAAGCATATCCCGTGTGTCTTCCGCATAGAATTCCCATGAGAAGGGAATACGGTAAAACACACAAACAAAGAGCAGTGAATCAAGTAAAATTATACAGTTTTTTTCTCGGAAACCTATTGACAAAAGAGAAGCAAAAGAGTATAATATCTACGCATACAACGAAGCAGAACAATCTCCGTTCTCACCTTACTGCATCAGGCACGATAAGGTAAATACTATCGCATAAGGTGCATTGTGTCGTACGGAGAGGATTCTTTGTACGATTTTTGTTGTTTTTCAATCAAATGGAGGTGCTTAACTATTAGCGCGAAAGAACTTTTAATCAATGACGACATCAGAGCAAAAGAAGTACGAATGATCGATGAAAACAACGGTCAGCTCGGTGTCATGAGCCTGAACGATGCGAAGACCTACGCGTATGACCGCGGCTACGACCTGGTTATGATCGCTCCTACCGCTGTTCCGCCGGTATGCCGTGCAATGGACTACGGCAAGTACCGTTACGAGGCTGATAAGAAGGAAAAAGAAGCGAAGAAGAAGCAGCAGGTTGTGGAAGTCAAGGAAGTTCAGCTTTCCTGCCGCATCGACACCCATGACTTTGAAACCAAAGCAAACCGTGCGATCAAATTTCTTCAGGACGGCAACAAGGTAAGAGTAAGCCTCCGCTTCAAGGGACGCGAAATCGCTCACCAGGAGCTGGGCCGCGAAATGCTCGCCAAGTTTGAAGAAGCGGTATCCGAATACGGCACAGTCGACAAGAAGGCAGTGCTCGACGGAAGACAGCTTACCATGTTCATTGCGCCGGTGAAAAATACGGCAAAGTAATCTCGCGTTAAGGACAGCACTGCCTGCCGCGCATTACACAAAGGAAATTAACAACCGAAAGGATAAGCAAAAATGGGAAAGATCAAGACACATAAGGCATCTGCCAAGAGATTTGCCGTAACCGGTACCGGCAAGGTTAAAGTATTCCACTCCGACCACAGACATAACCTTGGTCAGAAGACCGCTAAGAGAAAGAGACACCTTCGTTCCGCTGATATCCTCAGCCCTGCGATGGAAGCAAACGTTAAGAGACTCATCATGAAGTAATCCCTCGGGGATATCAATCACTATCGGATAGAAAGGATTAGAGAAAAATGGCAAGAGTAAAAGGCGCAATGATGACGCGCAAGAGAAGAAATAAGGTTCTTAAGGCAGCGAAGGGTTACTGGGGCGCAAAGTCCAAGCACTTCAAGATGGCTAAGCAGGCCGTAATGAAGAGCGGTAACTACGCTTATATCGGCAGAAAGCAGAAGAAGAGAGAGTTCCGTCAGCTTTGGATCGCTCGTATCAGCGCTCA
>JAFUQY010000402.1 GCA_017472105.1 Clostridia bacterium
GCCTTCTCGCTTTGTCAACCGGCGTACTGTCCGGCGATGTGAATTTTCCGTAAACATCCCTTGACGAATCCGGCGGGAGGGTGTATAATAATGCCTTGTAATACATTAATTCACCAAAACGGACGTATGAATATGCAATCGAACAAAATCCGCCGTGCGTTTCTTGCCGCATTCCCACGGACACTTCCGGTTTTCGCGGGATACTGCTTCCTCGGCATGACCTACGGCATTTTCCTCAACACCAGCGGACTTCCCGTGTGGTATCCGCTCATCATGTCCCTCACCATTTTCTCCGGCTCCGCGGAAATCATCGCGGTCAGCTGCATGCTCGGGGCATTCAATCCCGCAAACGCCTTCGTTATCGCGTTCATGACCGGCGCGCGGTATCTCTTCTACGGCATCTCGATGCTCGACAAGTTCCGCGGCACGGGATGGAAGAAATTCTACCTCATCTACGGCATGGTCGACGAGACGTTTTCCATCAACTTCCAGTCCGTCATCGCGCCCGACATTGACCGCGGCTGGTTCATGTTCTTCGTGACGCTCATGGACCACCTGTACTGGATTTTCGGCGCGAATATGGGATCCCTGCTCGGTTCGTTCATCGGCTTCTCGACGGAGGGTCTGGATTTCGTCATGACCGCGATGTTCGTCGTGATTTTCATGAATCAGTGGATGACGGAAAAGCGCCACCTGAGCGAGCTGATCGGTCTGGGATGCTCTCTCCTGTGCCTGATCCTCTTCGGCGCGGACAATTTCATCAGTCCCACCATGATCGCAATCCTCGCGGCACTGACTGCATGCCGGAAGCCGCTTGAGAAGATGGCGGACGAAAACGAGGCATACAAAATCGCAAAGGCAGGTGAATCCCGATGACGATGGCGCAGCAGCTTATTACCATACTCATGATTTCCCTCGGCACCATGTCGATGCGGTTCCTGCCGTTCCTGATTTTCCCCGCAGGCAAGCCGACTCCGAAGTACATCCGGTATCTCGGCAAGGTTCTCCCGGGCGCCGTGTTCGGTATGCTCGTGATCTACTGCCTGAAAAATGTCAGCGTCACGGCGTTCCCGTTCGGTATCCCGGAGCTCATCGGCATCACGGTCACGGCAGTCCTGCACCTCTGGAAGAAGCAGATGATCCTCTCCATGGGCGCCGGCACGATCGTGTACATGCTGCTTGTGCAGTTTGTGTTCTGAGAGAGACCCTCTTGACGTACAGCGGAAAATGTGGTATAGTATTCATGTAATGAACATTTTATAATACTTTCTACCCGAAGCAGAATGGCATCGTACCGGAGTCGCTAACCGGTGCCTCGTGTGTGCCGTTCCTTCAAAACAAGAACAAACAGTCCTTCACCGGGCTGTTTTTCTTTTTGCGTGGTTGTTTTTACGGAGAATATATGGTATAATGTCGGTAACCGCCCGGAGAGCTTAGAAAGACTCAGAGAAGATTATGCTTTTCAATATCGTTCTTGATATCATTATACTGTCAATGATAATGTACATGTATGTACTTTCTAATCACCGAAGCAGAATGGCATCGTACCGGAGTCGCTAACCGGTGCCCCGTGTGTGTCGTTCCTTCAGCACAAGAACAAACAGTCCTGTCATGGGGCTGTTTTTCTTTTGCGCCGGAATAAAAACAGCGCAGACTTTTCTGTGTCCGCGCCGGTGGGTTATTCGGTTTTCTCCGCGTCTTTGCGGGCTTTCTTCATTTCATATACATCCCGTGCAAGACCGATCAGGACGGACAGCAGGGACAGACCCGAGCTGATGCCGCCGGTGAGGGAGCGGTGCACGATGTTGTAGATCGTCCACAGACCCTGCGCGGGTGCGGCGAGAAGTCGGATGTGGAGCGGTTTGGTGCACCAGAAGCTGATGACGGCGCACACGGATCCAACGGACGGAAGCAGTGAGCTCGGGCCTTCCCATGTCAGAAAGCCGGAGAGCATCGTCAGTGCGCAGAACAGGTACAGCCAGATGCGGGAGGATGCCCACTTTTTCTCCTTGTTGTAGAACACAGTTTCCCGCGCCATGGCAAGGATGTTCAGTGCCGCACCGGAATATGCCCCGATGAGGATGTAATGTGCCGCCCAGATTACATCGGACGTGAATTTCGTCAGCAGAATCGAGCTGCGGCGGCGTACGATATAGATGAAAAAGGACAGGCAGATGCCGATGATTCCGAGAATCTGTGCGGCTGTGTTCATGGTGTTCCCTCCGATTGCCTTGATTCCGCTACATGATAGCACAGCTTCGCGGAAAAGTCAAGGGAAAATCACCATTCACCGCCGCAGGGACTCCATGTAGGTGCGCAGAAAGTCAAAAAATGCACATGCCTCGTCACTGTCGCCCCGTCTGCTGCATACGATGTCGCGGGTGCATCCGTTTTCGATTTCCAGCAGGCGTACCGCGGTGTCATCCGGGAATTTACCCCATGTGTACCGGGGCCAGAATCCCACACCGCAGCCGGATTCGATGAGATTCTGCACCGTGGACGGGGTATCGCTCTCGAAAACGACCTTCGGCAGAAAGCCTTCCCCTGCACAGAACCGGTCGCAGATGGCGCGGAACTCCCTCGTACCGGCAAGGCACACGAAATCCTCACCGCGCACCGCATCGAGGGAAACCGACGTCATTCCCGCAAACCGCGGCGCATCGGGGACGGCGAGCATCACGGGTTCGGTGAAGATGTACTCACTCTCCGCGGCGGGATGATGGCGGTGGCGGGTCGTGATCTCGATATCGCAAAGCTCGCTCCGGTTCTGCCCGGTGGGAAGATTCTGCACCAGCCGGAACTGCACATCCCGCGTTTTCCGGTAGGCGATAACGGCGTCGGTGATGCACGCGGATGCCGCCATGATGCTCAGACGGATGGTGGCACGTTCGGCTTCGGCAAATCGGCGCACTTCCTCCGGCAGACGTTCGAGCACCTCCATCACCGGAATCAGCCGGGTATGCAGAAGCCGTCCCGCGTCGGTCAGTACAATCCCGCGTCCCCGTGCGGCAAACAGCTTCACGCCGAGCTCTTCCTCCAGTCTCCGGATCGACATGGACAGTGCCGGCTGCGCGAAATGCAGTTTTTCCGCCGACCGGGTCATGTGCTGGCTCTGTGCCACTTCACAGAAATATTTCAGCTGCATCAGTTCCATTGCTGTGTCTCCTTTTTGGTATTTTTATTATTGAAACAGTCCCGCATGTCAGCAAGTTCAACGGTATTTTCTGTCATTCAGAGGGTGAAAATCACTTGCAGTCACAGCCATACACCGCACCCGATGAATCTGTGTACATCCTGTTTCGATCGGCATATGTCTGTGGTTGTCTTGAATACTCAGCTGAAGAATACTCACGAACGCCCATAACGAACAGTTTGCTGACATTTCATTTGTGCGGATTTCATGTTTAAGGCGTTCGTGAGTGACCTTCAGCTGGACAGTATGGAACACCACGGACATAACGCGATCTGAACAGGACATGCACAGATTCTTCGGGCACCGTGTATGGCTTTGGTTATCGGGATAGCCCGCCCTCTGAATGACATGGTTGCTCGTTGGATTGACTGACATCAGGAATAGCATGGTTTCATGATATGGAGCAAAACAATCACTTCAAAATTATCATTTCCATAACTATTATATATTTTACTTTATCGGTTGTCAATGGTATAATAGCATTGTAATCAAAAAACAAGGAGAATTTACCAATGTCTGAACTTCTGGAAGCCATGATGCTGATCTGTTTCGGGATGTCGTGGCCGATCAATGTATGCCGGAGCTGGAAAGCACGCACCGCACGCGGAATGAGCCTCACCTTCATCCTGCTGATTATCACGGGATATGTTGCCGGGATCACAGCGAAGCTCCTTTCGGGAAACACCGGCATGGTTCTCGCCGTCTACATTCTGAATCTTGCGGTTGTATCGCTGAATCTCGCCGTGTATTTCCGGAACCGGCACCTCGATTCTGTGCGGGCATAACCCGGGCATCACCGTTTTTTCCGTTTTCCTGCATAAAACCGGCTCTGCCGCGTCAATACTTCCTCCGATACCATTTTCCCCGGGAATTTCCCGGATCGGAGGTTTTTTTATGTCTGAAAGTGCAAAGAAACGTTCGGGGTTCTTCTCGGACGGCTTCTTCTCCCTCATGCAGCGGATCGGGCGGTCGTTCATGCTGCCCATTGCGCTTCTTCCCGTGGCGGGTCTCCTGCTCGGCGTCGGCGCGTCCTTCACCAATGCCGCAACGCTCGAAGCCTACGGACTGACCCGCTTCATGGGCGAGGGAACCGTTCTCTACACCGTTTTTTCCGTGTTCTCCGCCGTCGGTGACATCATTTTTGCCAATCTGCCGATTCTCTTTGCGATGGGCGTGGCTCTCGGTATGGCGGAAAACGAGAAAGCCGCCGCCGCACTGTCCGCTGCAATTGCATTCTTCGTGATGCACATGACGATCTCGACCCTTCTCCGCATCAACGGAAAGCTCGTTCCGGGTGTGATGCAGGAAGGCACCGTCGCGAACGTCGTCGGGATTGAGTCCCTGCAAATGGGCGTGTTCGGCGGCATCGTCGTGGGGCTCGGCGTCGCGTTCCTGCACAACCGCTTCTACAAAATCAAGCTCCCCGACGTGATTTCGTTTTTCGGCGGCACCCGTTTTGTCCCGATCATCTCCACCGTCACTTATGTCGGCGTGGGTGTTGTCATGTACTTCCTCTGGCCGACGGTGCAGGGCTGGATCTACGCGCTCGGCGATCTCGTACTGCGCACCGGTTACGGCGGAACGCTCATCTACGGCTTCATTGAGCGGATTCTGATCCCGTTCGGACTGCATCACGTGTTCTATCTCCCGTTCTGGCAGACCGGTGTGGGCGGATCCGCCATGATCGACGGCGTGCTCATCTACGGCGCACAGAACATCTTCTTCGCCGAGCTTGCGTCCCCGAACACGGTGAAATTCTCTGTCGATGCGACCCGGTTCATGAGCGGCAAGTTCCCGATGATGATCTTCGGTCTGCCCGGCGCGGCGCTTGCAATGTACACATCGGCAAAGCCGGAGAAGAAAAAGGTGGCGGGATCCCTCCTGTTGTCCGCGGCTCTGACCTCCGTGCTGACCGGGATTACCGAGCCGATCGAGTTCACGTTCCTCTTCGTCGCACCGGTGCTGTACGTGATCCATTCCGTCCTCGCCGGGGTGTCGTATATGCTGATGCACATCCTTGACGTCGGCGTGGGCATGACTTTCTCCGGCGGGCTGATTGACCTGACCCTGTTCGGCATCCTGCAAGGCAACGCAAAGACGAACTGGATCATGGTGCCGCTGGTGGGACTGGGGTATTTCGCGGTGTATTTCTTCCTGTTCCGGTTCCTGATCCGCCGCAGAAACTATATCACGCCCGGACGCGAGGAAGACACGGAGGAAACGAAGCTCTACACCCGCGCGGACTACAATAAAAAGAAGGAATCCGGCGCATCCGAACCCTCCGGCAGTGACCGTGCATCGGCGATTCTGGCATCCCTCGGCGGCACGGACAACATCGCCAACCTCGACTGCTGTGCGACGAGACTGCGCGTGACGGTGAAGGATGCCTCCCTCGTGAGCGAAACCGGACTGAAATCCACCGGTGCGGCAGGCGTCATCGTCAAAGGCGTCGGCGTGCAGGTCATCTACGGCCCGCAGGTCGCGGTAATCAAAAGCGAAGTGGAAGAAAGAATGCAGAGCTAAAACAAAACACAAAAAACAGCCCCGTGAACTTCATGAGGCTGTTTCGTTTGTCATATTTCGCCGAAGCCGAGCTGCTCCGGAATTGCCGCTGCACGGGACTGCCGCTTCGCATTGCCCGGTTTGTAAATCACGGCGTCACGGAGCGTGCGGACCTCGCCGGCAAAAATCACCGTTGCCATGGGATCGAACACGGATGCAATCTTCGCCAGAGTCCGTCCCGCCGCCACGGTTTCGCTCGATGTGAACACCACGGGATTGGCGCGTGCAAGCAGATCGGTCATCGACGTCTCGCCGCGGCAGAGCAGATTCGTACTGCGGGAGAACGTGTCGCGCCCGAGGATGAGAATCTCCGGCCTGTCGGACGTAAGGAAAGCGTACACCGATGCGTACATCTTGTACATCGCGGAATTGTCGTACGCGCGCGGGATGTAGGTCGCGACGGAAACGCCCTCAAGCCCCATCCGCATCAGCTCGAACGACTGCGCCAGATTTTCGCGCTCGCCGGGGGTATCCGCGGTCACAATGATCTTCGTGATGCCGCACCGGACAGCCTCGGAAACCGCTCCCAGAATCGCCACCGAACGGTCGCAGTCTCCGCAGAGCACCGTGAACCGACGCCGTTCGATGTACCGCTCCAGATCACGCTCGGAAATGTTCCACATGGACGGGAAGGTGCGCATCTTCGCGGAAAGCGCGGCATGTCCGAAGTCGCCGGAGTTGCCGTATGCGAGGATGTCGCCGGTCATGGAAATCTGCGCGCCCATCTCGGACGGAAGCGGAAACGGTACAGGAGAAAAAATGCCGCAGGAAAAAATTGTCCCGATCGCGGAACGGATGCGGAGGGTCGCGTCAGTGGTGCGCCATCGCTGTCTTGCCATAGCATTCTCCTTCTGTCAGGCTTTTGTCAGGCATTCGCCTAAAACTCTATTCTCTGATAGTATAACACGAAATTCGTGCAAAGTCAAGATTCTGCGCCGATTTTTGCATCCGTGCGCACAGAACCGGAGAAAAAACAGAAATTGATAAAAAACTTTTGAAAAAGGGTTGACAAAGCTGACGCGCTGTGGTATAATAACATCCGTCGGCAGGAAACTCCGACAAAGGCTTCAATGCTAATATGGCTCAGTTGGTAGAGCACATCCTTGGTAAGGATGAGGTCCCCGGTTCGAATCCGGGTATTAGCTTGAAAAGACGGCATTCAGTCGCAAGGCTGAGTGCCATTTTCATTTGTATCATTCTTTCAAAGCGATTCGTGCGGTGCGGGTCGCTTTTCTGTTTTGTCCGCACTCACCGCAGCGGTTCTTGACACGCATGTTACCGATGTGGTATAATTGAATAAAAGTCACCACAGAAAGGACACGCCATGCTCACACCGAAGCGGCTGATTGCGGAATACGAATTTCTCAGCGACAACCCATGCCCGCGGATCCGGATGCCCGTGAAGCAGCTGACGCGGGATCTTGCGGAGATTTATCTCTGGCTCACGCTGGCGGTTCTGCTGTGTTACAGCGTCATGACCGCCGCATCGGTGTTCATCTGGATTTACGTCCCGTTTACGGTGTATCTGTACGCCCGCGTGTGGGATCTCTACGGGCTGTCCGTGAAGAAGCTCATCGCCGCATGTGCAGTGTTCTTTGCCCTGTCAATTCCGTCGGGGATTCTGCTCCGGCGCGGCATTCTGATGCTGTTTGAAATTCTTGGAATCTTTTAAGGAGGCGCGTGATGAATCTGCTTTATCCCTTCGATTGCGTGGACGAAACCTTCCGGAAGGACGCCCGTGCACTGGCTTCGGTGAAGGCACTGGGTCTGACGCGCCTGCTTGCCATGGAGGAGCTGGATCTTCTGCGGCTTCTCACAGCTGACCGTGCAGTTCTCGCGTACCGGCAGGCGATTTTCCGCGATCTCGGGCAGAATCCGGCGCTGTACGATGTGCTGAAAAAGCTCCGCGAGTACCTTGCCGATCTGCGCGACCTCTCCCAGAAGCGTGTCGCCATGGGTTCGTCGACGGAGGATGTCCTCTACTCCTTCGGGGAGCTGAAGGTCTTCATCGACATGATCTCCGAAATCACCGATTCCGTGGAGGAATTCCGCGAAAAGCTGACCTCGGACGCCCTGCTCAGCCTCATCGGAACCATGGACAGAATCCGCACCGACCCGAGCTTTCCCGAAGTGAAGGGATACGTGGACAGAATCCTCTCGACCCTGCGGTTTCCGCGGAGTGTGACCCTCGGCGTGAATCTGAACGCGCGCTTTGAGCCGTACGAGGTGGGCGTGGTTTCCATCAACAGCGACTACTACATCGGCGGCGGCCTGTTCAGTGCCATGTTCGGCAAAACCGAAAAGGAAGGCGGACTGCGCTGCAATACACCCCTTGTGACCGGAGAAGCAGCCGCGTCTTTTTCCAACGCCATTTACAGCGTCATCAACACCGACATCGCGCGGAGTCTGAAAAAAGCCCGGAGCATGATGCTCTCCTACATACAGAACACGGTGTCGGGACTGGTATCCGTTTACGACGACCTGACCTTCATTCTGCGCGGCGCGGAGTACATCCGTGAGCTGGAAGCGAAGAAAATCCACACCGCTCTGCCCGTGTTCGGCGAAAACCTGCACCTGCACCGGCTGATCAATCCCGCACTGCTGCGCAAAATGAGCGCCGGACAGATCATCTCCAACGACGTGACCCTCCCGGACGACGCGTGCGTGCTTCTCATCACCGGTCCGAACAGCGGCGGCAAGAGCGTGTACGTCAAAGCCATCGGAACCGCAGTGCTCACGGCTCAGCTCGGACTTCCCGTTCCGGCAGTTGAGGGAAATCTCCCCGTGTTCGGCTCGGTTTACTGCCACTTCCCTGCGGAAGATTCAGCGGATGACAGCCGTCTTGCCGAGGAATGCCGTGCGATGCGGGAAATCCTTGACGGCACGGATGCGGACTCCCTCATCCTCATGGACGAATCCTTCTCGGGTACCGGTTCCGCGGAAGGCGCCGTCATCGCAGAGGAAGTGCTGAAAACGATCCGTCACCGCCGCGCTGTCTGCGTGTATTCAACCCATCTGCACGAGCTCGCCGCAAGAGTTCCCGCCCTGAACGAAAAATCCCCGAAAATCGTGACGCTCTCGGCGGAATACGTCAGCGGACGGCGAACCTACCGGGTGATTCCGACCGAACCCGGCGGCAGAAGCTACGCATACGAAATCGCGAAGCAGTACGGACTGGAATTCTGCGAAACCGAATAATGCCTCCTCCCGCGGAAAAATAAATAAAAGAATTTCAAAAAAGCCCTTGACAATTCCGCGGGAGTGTAGTATAATATACACCGTCACAGGAACGGCGACATAGCCAAGCGGTAAGGCAGAAGTCTGCAAAACTTTTATTCCCCGGTTCGATTCCGGGTGTCGCCTTTCAAAAATCCTGCACGGTAAGTGCGGGATTTTTACTTTTTCCCTCTTACCTCTTCACTCTTCCCTCAGCCGCAGGATTTTTTGAAGTAATAGGTAAAAGGGAAGAAGGAATAAGTGAGGTAGCTTTTTCGCTGAGGCAAAAAGCTATTTTTATTATTAAAATGGCGGTGAGGTTATGGCAGACAGTCCTTTGATTACAAAATCCAAGGAATTTGCTTTGCAGATTATCAAAGTCTGCAATTATGTAAAGCAGATGGAACGGATAACACAGCCGGTACCGGATAGATTTTCTTAAATGCGGAGGTCATTATGAAAAAGCAAAATTCACCGAAAGGGATCCTGTTCTGTCTCATCGCCGCCGTGGTGTGGGGCTTTGCCTTTGCCGCGCAGGCGCTCGGTGCGGATCATCTCGGCGCGTTCACCTTCAACGGGGCACGGTTCCTGCTGGGCACGCTCGCGCTGGTTCCGGTGATCCTGATTTTCGAGAAAAACGAACACGACGCGAAGAAAATGAAAACCACCGTCATCGCGGGACTCTGTGCCGGATGTGCGCTCTTTGCGGCGTCGTGGCTCCAGCAGGTCGGCATCCAGCTCACCGACTCCGCGGGAAAAGCCGGCTTCATCACGGGGCTCTACATGATTATCGTACCCATTTTCGGTCTCTTCCTCGGTCAGAAAACCGGTGTGCAGAGCTGGATCGGTGCCGTTCTCGGCGTTGCGGGGCTGTTCTTCATCTGCTTTGACACCTCCGCCGGATTCACATTCACCACCGGAGATATCTTCCTCGTCGCGTGCGCAGGCGTGTTTGCTCTCCACATCCTCATCATCGACCGGTTCGGGGACAACATCTATTCCCTGCGCTTCTCGATGGTGCAGTTTGCCGCTGCCGCCGTGCTCAACCTCACCATGGCGCTGATCTTTGAGGAAATCGCGTTGTCGGGTATCGTCCTCGCAGGCATCCCGATTCTCTACTGCGGCATCATGTCCACGGGCGTGGCGTACACCTGCCAGACGCTCGGACAGAAGCACAGCGAACCGACCTCGGCGTCCATTCTGCTCTCGACGGAATCGGTCTTCTCCGCCATCGGCGGCGCGCTGATCCTTCACGAACGCATGCAGCCGATGGCGTACCTCGGATGTGCCCTCATCTTCGCGGGAATTGTGCTCTCGCAGGTGAAGATAAAGAAAAATGCGGAATGAATCCCAAAACGTGCAGTCAGCGATGGCTGTGCGTTTTTTGTTTGCGGAAAAAGAAAAACAGCCCATGAATCTGGACTGTTGTTCATTGGATTTGAAGCATCCGCACACACGAGGCTCCGGTTAACGACTCCGGAACGGTGTTTCCGCTTCGGTCAGCAGAAAGTAAAATGCTGATTTCTGTATTAAGCATATATATCATAACACATTTTTTCGCTTTCGTCAAGAGCAATTGAAAAAACTTCGTGAAAGTTTTGATACACCAGGCATAGGGAGATTTTGTCAACGGCGGATCGTTACTCCGATGCCTCAACTCTCAAAACTCTCATCCGAATGTTATGTATTACACTTTACTTGTTATCGTTCTTGTAGTACATCATGATGGTATAAATCATGGTGACTGCTGCGACAATCAGACTTAATACAGAAATTAATAACATAAAGCCTTTACTTTCTAATCCCTCCGTGCGGTAGTGTTATTATACCACATCTCTGCTTCAGATGCAATACAAAAAACAACGGCCGCAGGAGTCCCACAGCCGTGTCGGTATTCAGTTTTCCCAGCTGTATTCGAAATCGATGCCGGATGCGACGGAGTTGTCGACCACGCAGATGAAGGTCTTGCCGCAGTTGAGGATGAGCTCGTCGCCGTTGCGGTATTCGAGGTGCAGCGTGGAGGTCTTGCTCTCTCTTGACCAGTTGACAACCTTGCGGACGCCGTTGGTGATGTAGTAGCCCTGACCGCTTCCGACGGTGCCGACGGTGAGTCTGCCCGCTTCGTCGCCGGGGATGAGGTCGATCTCCGTGAACAGGATCAACACGTTCTTGACGGAGAGCTGTTCACCGGTCGTTGCATCGGTGTGCGCCATGCCGTTGTACTGGTAGCGGAGGTATTCCTTCGTTTCCTCATTGTACACGAAATCCACGGTGTTGATGGACGTGGACTGCATGTGCACATGGGACGCGGGGCTTCCGAGAGGTGTGTTGTCGGTCTCTTCGTCGTAGAACCGGAAGAGCGGCACCTGATTGGCGTCAAGCTCCGTGCGGTACTTCTTGAACGCGATGCCTTCCGCAATGGATTCGCCGCTTGCCATCATGCTGTGCTCGTAGCCGATGTTGTTCATGCGCCATGTGTCACGCCAGAACGTGGTGGGCAGGTACATGTTCACGCCGTCGAGGTTGCTGATGCCGCGCCAGGAGATCTTCTCGTATGCCTGATTGCTTCCGCCGGCGTGGACGTAGATGGCGTCGTGGTTGGCGAGGAAGTCCACGAAATAGTCGCGGGAGGAGCGGATGGAGCCGACGGTGCCGAGGGTTTCGTAATCCTCCACAACCATCATGATTCTCGTAATGCCGCCTTCCGCTGCGCATTCGTAGTAAATGTCACCCTCACACAGACCCGCCTGCGGGAGACTCTTCTTCATATTGTTGAGCATGATCGCCACGGGACGCCGGTCGCGCTCTTCGACAGTGGTGGTGTATCCATTGAGATAGCTGTAAATGCGTTCCGGTTCTTCTTCCGCGGGTTCGGTTTCAGCCGGCTTGGTTTCCGGAGGAGCGGCGGTCTCCGTGTCGGATTCATCGGAGAACTCCTTGATGTCCGAATCGGGATCGGTCAGAAGCTCGGCGTCGGACGGGAGGGTTTCCGGTGCGGTTTCCTCCGTCTCCGGCTCGGTTTCGGGCTCCGTCTCAGGCTCCGTTTCAGTCACTTCGGGTTCGGTTTCGGGTTCCGGCTCGGTTTCGGGCACGGTCTCGGTTACGCCGGGAGTTTCGGGGGCATTGGTTTCGGTGTCGGCAGTCTCCTTGCCGCATGCGGACAGAAGCATCATCGCCGCAAGCAGGAACGCCGCAATCCTGGTCTTGTAGGAATTCATAGCAGTCAAACCGTCTCTTTATGTAAAATAATGGGTTTTCGCAGAGGTTCACCCATCATTGTACCGAATCCTGACAGGAAAGTCAAGGCGTTTTTGGGAAATCATGCAAAATAACGAAAAAATAAAGAAAAACAGCCCCGTGAAGGACTGTTTGTTCTTGTTTTGAAGGAACGGCACACACGAGGCACCGGTTAACGACTCCGGCACGATGCCATTCTGCTTCTGAGTCAGAAAGAACTCATAATTATGCTTTTCATGTAATACTATACCACATTTTCCGCTGTGCGTCAAGAGGGTACCTAACAAAATTCAGAAAAGTTTTGATACACCATGCACAGAGCGATTTTGGAACCGGCGGCGCGCTACTTCCGGTGCGTCTACTCTCTAAACTTCCCGAATAAACAGTTAAGTAGGATTAATCCTTATAATACATCTTGATCGTGTAATACATAACAACAAGCGCAA
>JAFUQY010000403.1 GCA_017472105.1 Clostridia bacterium
ATTCCGGCGATTCTGCACAGGGTCACGAACAGCAGTGCCATCACGCCGCAGTCGCCCCGGCCGTTGACAGCTGCGTACATGGGGATATTGTCGAACAGGCGGTATTCGCGGACGAAGCTGTACTTGACGTGGTTGGTGACGTAGTCGTAGAACCGGCGTGCGATTTTCAAGTGATTGGTTTCGCTGCCCTTGAGGTATGCGGCGAGCTTTTTCAGGTACGGCGTGAAGATGATATGGGGCTCGTACTCCTCGGTATAGCATTTCAGTGCCGGCGGGACATCGTTCTTTGCGGCGTCGAAGTCCAGCTTCTTATACCGTGCGGTATTGGTGAAGGAGAAGGTGATCTCGAACTTTTCGTCCTTATGATACGGGAACTCGGCATAGACGGTACGGGTATCGGCATTGCTGACGTAATAGTTGGGATGGGAAACGGAGAGAAGCCTGATATCGCTCTGTTCTTCGCATTCGCACGGGAACGGGAGCCATGCGCGGATCATCCTGCCCTCACGCTGGTGATTTGCGTCGGGTCTGATCCACATATTGACGGTATAGTTATAGGCATGGAAGCCTTTTTCCTTCATGATGCGGATATTTTCGTTGACGCCGATTTTGGGGTCATAGAGTTCGCCGGGATGATCGAATTCCCAGAGGTACTTTGCGCACCGTCCGCCGAGGATATTCGCGCCGGCGTCCTTCTGGAACCGGATTCCTTCGCTCGTGATGAGGTAATCGGCGTGCCCGGTGTTGATGATGTCGCGCAGGTTGTCCGCACCGAATCCGGGGTGCTTTTCGGCGATGATGGCGATCATTTCGTCCTCAGTGGTCTTATAGTCGTTCATGAGACCCCATGCGAAATACCGCTCGAGCTTCAGTCTGCCCTCCATGACGGGGTCAAACTTCGGGAACGAATCCGGGCTGAGCAGACGCTCGATTTCCTCCAGCTCTTCCCGGTACCGTCCGGCATACCGCAGACTCTTCAGCGTATCCGGCAGCTCAACGGACATCAGCTTTATGTCTTCGTAATGGAAAGGTTCGTGGATCATATTGTGCCTCCAGTGTTGGGTTGAATTATGGTATTGTATGAGAGTAATCGTGTCATTGAGTTAAACCATGTCCGATTTCTGTCGAACCAACGCCGCTCTTTGTCATTCAGAGGGCGAAAATCGCTTGCGGTAAAAGCCATACACAGTGCCCGAAGAATCCGTGCATGTCCTACTCAGTTCGGCGCATGTCTGTGGTTGTCGTACCTGTTCAGCTGAAGGGTACTCACTTTGTAATAACGTACAATTTGCTGTTATAATATTTGTGCAAACTCATCATCGAAAATGATTCGTGAGTAATCTTCACCTGAATAGTGGTGAATACCACGGACATATTCCGATCCAAAAAGGACATGCACAGATTCTTCGGGCGGGACATTGGGCTTTAACTTACAGGATAGTCCGCCCTCTGAATGACAAAAACGGAAGTTGGGTGTATTGAAATGATGTATTGCTTCAATTTATAGCACTGATTCCAAGTTCATCCGCCTAAAAACGTACCGCCGCCCATTCCCGGAACAGTTCCGCGGAGCGCCAGAGGTACACAATCGCCAGAACATCGACGATTACCGTAAACACAAGCACGGCGAAGACTGCCAGAATCCCCAGCAGACCAAAGAATGCGAGCACGGGAGAACACAATACACCGGCGATGGTGATGATCTCCCATTTCCACAGGCGTTCCCAGTTGTCCGAGAGCTCGCGATCCGCCTCAGCCGTGACCCACGAATGGGCGGTATAGGTCTGATACGCCGCAGCGATGAGCATGACGGCAGCGGGCACGGTCAGAATCAGCCGGAGCACTGCGGCATCCGGGAAAATGACGTCAAAAACGACCGCTGCGATGCTGTCCAGAAGGATTCCGCCGCCGTGGAGCAGAGCCGCAGTCCGGTATCGTTTTTCCGCCTTCTGCATCTTCCACAGACAAAACGCGGTCAGGAGATTGCATGCGGCGATGATTCCCTCAACGATCAGGTGTACGGCAGGAAAGCTCCCGGTAACATCCTCTGCCAGACCGACCGGAATCAGCACGATCATGAGCCAGAACATCATCCGCATCCATTTTCCGCAGATTTTCGCATTCTCCGTCAATCGTTCCCGCTTCTGCCGCGCTTCTTCCTCGGCTTCACGGCGGCGGGCTGGCATGGACGGTGCCTGACGGTATGTGGGGCAAGTGGGACGCATGGTGCAGGTTGCGCAGGATTCGTGGTTATTCTTCGACGCGCACTCTGCAATCCCGCATCCGGCATCGGACACCACGGACGGACATCCGCCGCAGGAAATCTCTTCCCGGACAGCGCATTCCTCACAGTTCTTTCCGCACGGATTGGGCATAACGCACTCCTTTTATTACAATTATCATGTATATTCCCAGTATAACATCCTCCGGAGTATTTGTCAAGCCGGAACACAAAAAACGCGGCATCCGGAGACACCGCGTGTGTTTGTTTATGGAATTTTCCGCAGGAGACACACTTACGCCTGAGCAGCGTCAACGATCTTCGCGAACTTTTCGGGAACGAGGGATGCGCCGCCGATGAGACCGCCGTCAACGTCGAGCTTTGCGAGGAGCTCTGCCGCGTTGCCGTCGTTCATGGAACCGCCGTACTGGATGGTGAGAGCGTCTGCAACAGCTTCGTCGTAGAGGCCTGCAACAACCTTACGGATGAGAGCGCAGACTTCTTCAGCCTGTTCGGGAGTAGCGGTGAGACCGGTGCCGATTGCCCATACGGGTTCGTACGCGATGATGACATTCTTCATCTGTTCAGCGGGAATGCCTGCGAGGTCGAGCTTGGTCTGCATGGAAACAACTTCTTCGGTGATGCCGCTCTGACGTTCGCCGAGAACTTCGCCGAGGCAGAGGATAACCTTGAGACCTGCGTCAAGAGCAGCGCGGGTTCTCTTGTTGACGGTTTCGTCGGTTTCGCCGAAGTACTGTCTTCTTTCGGAGTGACCTACGATAACGTATTCAACGCCGCATTCAACGAGCATGTCAGCAGCGATTTCGCCGGTGAACGCGCCCTTTGCTTCGAAGTGAACGTTCTGAGCGCCGATCTTCACGTTGGTGCCCTTGGCAGCTTCAACAGCGACAGCGATGTCAACGAAGGGAACGCAGAGAACAACTTCACAGCCGGTCTTGCCAGCGGTGAGTTCAGCGGTCTTAGCGATAGCTTCCTTGGCAGCGGAAGGAGTCATGTTCATCTTCCAGTTGCCGGCGATAATAACCTTACGGGATTCCTTTTTCATGGTAATAAACCTCTATACAAATATTTTGAAATAAAAACGTCAATGCGCCAACAATAACGGTGACACATTGACGCTTATAGTTAACGAAATTTCAGCAGCCGGGTCTGCACTTGTCTCAACGAACGTTTCGGGAAGCCGCATGCTGCGCGTTTCGCGGATGCACTTCCTGTTCAGCTTCAGTGTATCGGCACAGACTGGCTGTATTGTCAGACCTGACGGACGGGAAACGCGGGAGTGAAATCAGCTTCACAGGGAATCTGAAATCGCTTCACATTTCACTCACTTATCCAGCAGGCAAGCGATACCGGGCAGTTCGAGACCTTCGAGGAATTCGAGGGAAGCGCCGCCGCCGGTGGAGATGTGAGTCATCTTGTCAGCGTAGCCGAGGGTTTCAACAGCCGCAGCAGAGTCACCGCCGCCGATGATGGAGATCGCGCCGGATTCAGCAACTGCCTTTGCAACAGCCTTGGTACCGGAAGCGAAGTTTTCCCATTCGGAAACACCCATCGGGCCGTTCCAGATTACGGTGCCGGAGCC
>JAFUQY010000404.1 GCA_017472105.1 Clostridia bacterium
CCGCACAATTATTGGGTCGCGTGGAAAGTGAGTTCCGCTAAGAAAACGCGTTATTGCATCGCCCGTCGGACTGTGCTATAATCGAAGCAGAACAGGAAAGGAGTAAACGCCATGAACACAATCGGTGAAAATATCAGAAATTTGCGCAAGAAAAACGATCTCACGCAGGAGAAGCTCGCGGATTTCCTCGGCGTCACGTATCAGTCGGTATCCAAGTGGGAATGCGGCGTGACGTGTCCGGATCTGTCGCTGATCGCACCGCTGACGAAGCTGCTCCGCTGCACTGCGGATGAGCTGCTTGGGCTGACGGCTCCGGATGTACGGCGGGAAGAACTGGAAGCGGCAGTGAAGCAGGCATGGATCGACGGCGGCGGTGAAAGAGACGGTTTTTGCAAGGTTTACGACGCATCGGCGGCACTGGTGCGGGAGTTTCCCGGCGAGATACAGTACCTGTGCGATTTCGCGTGGAATGAGGCGAACCGCGCGTGGAGCTTTGACGATGACAGCCTTCGCCGGGATGAGATGGAAAAAGCGGTACGGCACTTTGCGGCAGTGCTGGAGAATACGGAGGATGAAGCCCTTCGCATCAGCGCGGTCAGCGGCATCAGCCAGTATCTCGGATTCCTCGGACGGCTCGATGAAGCGCGGTCATACGTCGATCTTCTGCCGGACACCTGCTCCGCAAAGGAACAGCTGACGGAAAACTGCCTGCGCGGCGACGATCTGCTGAAATACCGCCGGAGCCGACTGGAATCCACCCTGCACGCCCTGCTCGCCGGAATGGTACAGTGCCATCCCGATCCGCTGACGGCAATCGATGACGCGGAAAAAATCCTCTCTGTCTTCATCCCGGACGGCAATCTTCTCGGATTCCACTGCAATATGACGGAGCTGTGTCAGCGGAAAGCCGCAATTCTGATGCGCGAAAACCGCTGTGCCGAAGCCGTTCAAGCCTTGAAAAACGCGAAATTCCATGCAAAGCAGGCGGATATCATGGACAATCACACCGAAATTCTGCGTCACACATCTCCCTATTTCGATCAGCTCACGGAGAATCCGGTGACACCCGAGCCGTCCGGCAATCCCACGTATCAGGAAGCGTTCGCGATGTTCCTTGACGACATGGCGTTTGATTCCATCCGCGGACGCGAGGACTTTTCGGCTTTGCTTGCAGACTAACTTCCCCGGCGAGTTTTTATAAAAAATCCGGTTATTGTATCGCCCGGCGGACTGTGCTATAATACAGCCGGAATCACACTACCGAAAGGATGACACCATGACCAGCATCGGACTGAAAATCAAAGAACTGCGCAAGAAAAACGACCTCACGCAGGAGAAGCTCGCGGATTTCCTCGGCGTCACGTATCAGTCGGTATCCAAATGGGAATGCGGCGTGACGTGCCCGGATCTGTCGCTGATCGCACCGCTGACGAAGCTGCTCCACTGCACGGCGGATGAACTGCTTGGGCTGACGGAGGATGACACCGCACATCGCACACATGACGAAGCGTATTACGCGTACCGGCACTGCGGCAATCCCGCCGAATCGCTCATGCATGCGAAAGATGCGCTCGCAGACTTCCCGGACGATTTCCGGTACATGGAATGGCTAGCGGATGCGGAGTATCGCTGTGCGCTGACGGAATACCGAACGGGATGCAGTGCGGAGTTTCTCGGCGAGATGCTCGGCAACGCTTACCGCCGCTACAATTATATACTCGATTCCTGCACGGATCACGAATGCATCCGTTCGGCGGCGCTCGGCAAGATTCTGGTGCTGTATTTCCAAGGCCGCGAGGAAGAAGCCTCCTGGAGCGCGGAGTTTGAGTACCCCGATCCGCTCATCAATACGACTGAGTTGATTCTCGAGCTCTCGCCGGAAGGACGCGAACTGAAAGCCCTGCTCGCCGAGGAAGGATGAGAAAAAACAATTCAAAAAATTCTTTCCCTTGACAAAATTCCGGTGATATGCTAAACTGAACCCAACAAAACCACTGCACACGGAGGTGACTGCCATGAAAACGAAAAAAATCGGGTACGAGCCGCCGTCTGTTCTGACATAAATCCACCAGAATTCAAACGCATCCGTACCGCGGGTGTGTTTTTTTATGCAGTTTTCGCTCACTCACAAGCCGATATTTTCAAAAAAAGGAGTGATGCCCGTGAAACGCATGAAAAATATCTTCCGCACCATGGAAAA
>JAFUQY010000405.1 GCA_017472105.1 Clostridia bacterium
CGTAGATGCGCAGAAAATCGTTCCCGTCACCGTACTTGAGAATCGCGCAGAAGACGTTGTCGCAGGTCGTGTAGGTGTGCCCGATGTTGCCGATGTTCCACTCAATCCCGCCGGACAGCCACGCATTGCGGATCGCGAGATTTCCCGGCTGAATTACGGGATTGACGAACAGCAGCTCCTCGCCGCGCACTTTGTCGTACAGCGAATGCAGGCGTCCGCCGTACTCGGGCAGAAACCGCGCGCGGAGATACTCGTTTTCCAGCACGTACGATTTCAGCTTCAGCGGCAGGCGCTTGCGGGAATACCGGTCCTGCATCAGGTACGGCAGAACTTTGGTATTGGTGCCAAGCGTTTCCTTCAGCTTTTCGGGGAAGCGCTCCGTTGTGCCGGATATGCCCGCATGTCTCCCGCGGAATGACGGCAGGGGATTCACGCCTTCCAGCGGTGCGCCGGGGATTTCAAAGATTTCGCTTCTGATTTTCATAAGGGCCTCCCATTCGGTGTTGTTTGTATCATTATAACTGATTTCCACCGACGCCGCAAGAGGATTTGAGTAATTTTCCACAGATTCGCGCGGTTGAATTGTAATTAGTGCTATTTTTCGTGCAGACAATTGTCGCGGGATATGTTATAATGAATTCACAAATAATCGATTTCGCAAAGTTTTTTCCGTGATTTTCCGGCGGATCTGTGATATCATAGAATCAGAAAAAACACAGGAGGATTTTCCATGGCACTCACACAGGAAGAAAGCAAACGTGTGCACCAGCTGAGCGCAAAGCATCGGAAATTCATCGGGGACGTGACCCTCTGCGGATGTTTTTACTGCGGACGGATTTATCCCGGCCGTGAGATCACAGAATGGATTGACCGTGGAACCACCGCACTCTGTCCGCACTGCGGCATTGATTCCGTTCTGCCGGAAGGATGCGGATACGAAATCACCGACGAATTTCTCTCCGAAATGAACCGTCACTGGTTCGGGAAAAAATACCAATGGAATACACCTTCGATCTGATCCACATCACCGACCGTCTGCCGTCCCCGCCGTCTCCCGAACGGTTGTGGTACTCCATGGTTCTGCTGAAATGCCGCGCCATGTGTATGACCTTCAACGGCATCCGCTGTTTTCTCGACGGGACTTACATGCTGTGCATGAACGACGAGGACGCCCTCACTTCCGTTAAAGGCGAATACGAATGCGAAACCTTACAGTATGAGCTGTATTTTATCAACGTCAATCTCGATCCCACCGTCATCGGCGATCCGATTTACGAATCCATGCGGGTCGAGCACCGGTACCCGGATTTTCACCTGTTCCGCACGCGCACCGACAGCTTTTTCGGGATTATTCCGCTTACCCGGCAGGAATACGACACGGCACGGCTGTACTTCGACCGCGCACGGCGTCACATTGAAGCGCACGAAACCGACGGTATGTGGTCATGCCGGACGCGCTCGGATCTTTTTTCCATCCTGAATATCGCGGAGAGCGCGTATCTCGGCGTGGACAGCGGTGAGGGCATCGAGGTCATCCGCTACATCAAGGACAACGCCGCCGCCAATCTGACGCTGGAGCATCTGTGCGAGAAATTCCACACCAACCGCACGACACTCTCGAGAATCGTAAAAGACTATACCGGACTGCCGCCGATGGCGTATGTTCTGGAGGAGCGTCTGACGCAGGTTCTGCCGGATCTCTTGTTCACGTTCGTCCCGATCCAGGATCTGGCGAAAAAGTACGGCTTCCGGGATCACAACTACTTCATCCGGGTGTTCAAAAAACGGTACGGCAAAACACCCCTCCAATACCGCATCGACGGACGCTCGGCAAGACCGTAACACAAACATGAAAGGAGAACACCATGAACGAATTCATCAAGCTGAAGAACGAGCAGGATTATCTGGACTTTAAAGCCCGTACAAACGATCTGCACGACGGGTACATCATCTCGGCGGACTACCGGCATCCCATGATCGAAGAAGACGGCGACCGCATCACAGTCTCAATGCCGGATCTGATACTGAAAATACTTGTCACCAGCATGAAGGGGCATCCCATCGTGGAGCTGAAATTCAGCGGTGTGATGGATATTCGGCTTGCCGGTGCGTTTTCCGATATTGTCTGCTTCAGTATGAAGTGGGATGCCGTAAAGCCGCCGAGGTATCCGAATCCCTACGTCCCGTGGACGAACGAGTTTGAATTTGACTGGGAAAACTACTCCATGGAGACGAACAGAATCATTGCCGTCACTGCGGAATGGGGATTTGTAGAGTAAGCGGCGACTGATAGCGGAAACAGTAACAATATACGTGAAACAGGATGGTGCCATGAACGAATTCATCAAGCTGAACAACGAACAG
>JAFUQY010000406.1 GCA_017472105.1 Clostridia bacterium
CACCAGCACGTCGATGTCACAGCTCGTGCGCATGTCCGGAGACGGGTAGAACGGCCGGATGACGGAGCCCTTGAGCGGAATGAAGGGAATCCCGGCTTTCTCGAGCGTCTGATAGAGCAGTTCCATCTCGTACAGGATGTTTTCACAGCGGTACGCGGCGAGAATCTGCGATTTTTTGAAGGAGTCCGCGGATTTGTCCGCACCGATCAGCCCGAGTCTGCGCAGAGCATCACCCGCCATGTGGGCAAGGTCATGTCTCGCGGAAAAGGCGTAAATCTGCTGAAGGACTGCTTCATCGATCGTGTCAGGCGGGATGGAAGCGTCACACGGAGCGTTCAGTGCGGTTCTGAGTAACCTTATCGTCAGGTTTCCGATGGATTTCATTGGTTTCCTCGCTGAGGATTGGATTTTTCACCGCTGAGGGTGCGTTTTACAGTGGTGTAGCAGCGGAACAGTGCCGGTCGGATGGGTCTGGTCGGATACCAAACGGCGTCCCAGAGCTTCATTCCGATGCTGCCGGGTGAGAGTTTTCTGCCGTTCCGGGTAATGGCATGCACAACGGCAACCGCAGCGGACGGCGGGATTTTTTCGGTCCACGTCTGTGCGTCGCCGTTCATGATGAGACACCCGTCGTCGTCGACTGCGCGGATGCGGTGCAGGATGAAGTGACCGTCCGGGCGGCGGAAGAAGAGAATCCTGCCCGGTTTCAGCTCATCCGGCGTACATGCGCGGAGCCAGACCACGTCGCGTCCGGGCTTGAGCAGGGGAATCATGCTGTATCCGGTGACGGTGAGCGGAAGAATGCTGCCGTCCCGCAGAAGCTCCACAAGACGGTCGCCGTCCTTTTGGGCATCGAGCAGGATCGTGGAATTATTCGTCACTTTCGTTTGTTTCCTTCTCTTCGTGTTTCTTCCGGTCGCCGTAACCGTAGCCGTATCTGCCGTAGCCGTAGCGTCCGTAACCGTATTTTCCGTATCCGTACTTGCCGTAGCCGTATCTGCCGTAGCGTCCGTAGCGGTAGCCGTAGTTTCCGTAGCCGGAGAAGCCGCGGTCGAGACCGTTGAGGATGCATCCGAGAATCGGAACACCGGCGGAGGTCAGGGTATCCAGGGCGTACACGATGCGGGAGGTGCGGATGGTGTCGTGGTTGATGACGAAGAGAGCCGCATCCACTGCCTGAGCGACGATGGACGGGTCGGATGTCAGACCGCAGGGAGAAGTATCGACGATGATGAAGTCGTAATCGGGGCGGAGACTGTCGAAGAGATTGCGCAGACGTTCGACCTTGAGCACCTTCCAGAGCGCATGGGCATCGGTGTTGAAGGTGAGAATGTTCAGATTCGTGCCGGAGAGACGCGTGATGCCGGTCGAGAAGATGTCCTCGGGATCGCTGACCTTGCTTTCAATGTTCAGCATGCCGCAGACACTGGGGTTGCGCAGGTCACAGTCGATGAGGAGGACGCGCCGGTCGCTCTTGGACAGGGAGAGTGCGAGGTTGACTGCGGTCGTGGTTTTGCCCTCGCCCGGAGCAGTGGACGAAACCATGATGACCTTCTTGTCCCCTGCGATGTTGAGGACGCTGTTTCTCATCGCGCGGAGGGATTCGAGGAACCCGCTGTCGACGAGAGGATTGGTCATGAGCACGGAGCGGTTGATCTCGCGCTTGTATTTCTTGAAGATCACACGGGGAAGAACCGCGATGCAGTGCTGATTGAGCCGCGCCTTGACGTCCTCGCGGGTACGGATGGTCTGACGCAGGAGTGTGTACAGGAGCACCCAGCCGAGACCGAGAATGAGACCCGCGCCGGCACCGAGCAGGATCTGCTTCTGGTATGCGGTGGAGTTGGAGGGCGTTTCGGGGAAGGTGGGTTCGGTGAGAATTTCCAGCGTCGTGTTGCCGATGACGTAGCTGGAAACTTCGGGATAATTCTTCATCGCGGAGAGGAGCACGTCGTAGGTGAGCTGGGGATCGTAGCCGGTTGCGGTCATGGTGAACATGTTGGTGCCGGATACTGAGGACGCCGAGAGCGTTGCGGGCATCCACGAGACACCGAGGTCGCGGCAGATGATGTCGGAGAGGATGTTCGACTGCATGATCGACGGGAAGGTGGATGCGAGCTGGCTTGCGGTGGAGCGGTCATAGTAGAAGGAGTAGGACGAGATACCGCTGCCGGACACGCCGATTTCCTGCGTCTTGACGGTGAAGGTGACGGAGGACTTGTAGACGGGCACGAATTTCACGTAGCTCTTGTAGAACATGAGTCCCGCACCGATGACGGCAAGAATCAGGCATACCCACCAGAATTTCAGAAGCGCACGGAAAAATCCCTCCAGATCCAGTTCAAGAAGCTGTTCCTCTGCCTGTGCGGAGTCCTTTTTATCGTGCTGTTTGTCGTTGTAAGTATGGCTGTTCATTTGGGTTCCTCCGTTTTGCCGGTCACATCGGACAGATCATCCTCAAACAGATCACCGATCACGGCGTATTTGCCGTACTTGGAGTAATGGCTGTAAGCGTCGTAGGTCTTGTAGTTCCTGGTGTAGTAACCGGTTTCGTCGTAGCCGAGCTGACCGAAGAAGGAGAATTCGGTGTAAACATCGTTGAGGATGCATCCGGCGAATTTGCTGCCGTTTTCGGTGAAGGTCAGGATGGCGTCATTGATATCGGCGGCATACACGCAGTCCGTGCGGACAACGAGCATGCACTGATCCGCCAGCTTTGCGACAGAGGCTACGTCTGCGGCAACACTGAGCGGCGGCGTATCGATGATGACAAAGTCAAATTCTCTTGTGAAGACATTGATGACGGACTTGACCAGCGGTGAGCCGATCCAGTCGACATAGTCGTTGTGGTGTCCGGCGTTGAGCGCGCAGTAGAGGGAGCTGTGCTTGTACCGGATGAGCTTGAAGTCCCCTGGCGCGATGGCACGGGAGAGAAGTGCGGCGAAGTCCCGTCCGGGAATGGGATTGAGGGACAGAATCTTCTGCACGGCGGGCTTTTTGAAGTCCATGTCGAGCAGGGCCACACGGTAGCCGCGGCTGGCGAGTGCGATGGCGATATTCGCGGCGGTGGTGGATTTGCCTTCGTTTTCCGCAACGCTGGTCACGAGGAAGACCTTATCTCCCGCGGTGCGCTGCATGTATCCGAGCTTTGCGGCGAGACGCTGGTAGTTCTCCGTGAACCGGAACGACGCGCCGGCGCGGTTGATGAGCAGTGCGATTTTCTGATTTTTCAGGAGGTGACGCAGGGAGATGCTTTTTCTCTCATGTGCGACGGTGCCGATGAGCTTGGCGTCGATCTTTTTGCGGAAATCCGCTTCCGACTTGACGGTATCGCGGAGCAGGGAGATCATCACGACGGCCGCGGCGGAAAGAAGCACGCAGATGCCGACGATCTGTATTTTGTTCTGCGCGGGCAGGGAATTGGACGGAGCCTTCGGAACCATCGGCGGGCGCATGATGTCGATGACGGCGTCGGAGAAGATGGACATCGCGATATCGGGATACACCTCAAGGATGGCGCAGAGCTGGAAATATGCCGTTTCCGGATCGGACGCGGTCACACTGACGGTGAAAATATTCGTGCTCGGCAGAACGGACGCGGATACGGTGCCGCTGAAGCCTGCCTGACCGAGATATGCCGCCGCGTGCTCTTTCATGGCGGGCTGTACGAAGACCTCGGAGAAGATGTTCGCCATTTCCGAGGATGCGGAGAGATTGGTGTAGGTCTGCGTGGAGCCGGTTTTGACGTTGGCGATGAGGGTGGCACTGCTGGTGTAGGAGGGTGTGTAGAGACTGCGGGAGGTGATGTAGACGAGCATGAGACTCATGATCCCGCAGAGAATCACGATCCAGACATTCGCGAGAAAGTCACGCAGAAGGCTGTGCCATTCAAAGCTCAGGAGTTTTTCGTTGTTTTTCTGTTCCATTTGTTCAGCCTTCCACAAGAATTGTCAGAATTTCGTGCGCGCGCCGGTCCTGATCGTCGGTGGCGTAGTAGTGCACCTGATATACGCCGGGCGTGCTTGTGTCAAGATCGGATTCGATTTCGACGGATGCGGTCAGGTCGTCTTCGTTGTACGCGATGGCGTCAATCAGATTGGATGCGGGATCGTATTCGTCGCCGGTGTTCAGATAGATCATGTACTCCCGCAGGCGGATGTCCGGTGCGGCGGGGCTGACGTTTTCCACATACAGGGGCAGGGTCGCGGTGATGGTGTCGCCTTTCAGACTGGTCGCCCGGACGGAGATGTGGAAGAGACCGGAGGTGTTGTCGGCGTAGTCGGTTGCGGTGACGATGACGCGGGAGCTGATGTCCCCATCAAGAACGTCCCATGCACCCAGTCTGCCGCTGATGAGAACGCGTTCGCTCGGGCTGAAAATGAGGGATTTTCTCATGGTGAAATGCGGTGCTTCGTAGCCGATGTAGCGGATGGTGCGCGATGCGGATGCCACGTGACGGTCACTGTCGCACACCGCGTAGGTTACAATGGCAACGCCGGGTTCGGTGAAGCGGGAGATGGATTCGACGATGATTCTGTCGGTGATATCGCCGTCCTTTTCGTCAAATGCGGTGACGCCCTGAAGCAGCTCGGCGTTGTCCGCAGTCAGGCTCACATCGAGCGTATCTCCTTCGACGGTGATGACGGGAAGGGTGGTGTCCTTCTGCTGTTCGGTGATCCAGCAGTACCCGAAAATGACGGTTACCGCGAGAAACAGGACAACTACACAGGTTTGCAGTATTCTCATGGGTTCTGGTATTCTCCTTCTGTGTATGGCATGGGATCAGAGCCGGAAGCTGACGATCCTCTGGTTTTCGATGATGCGGCGGGGCGTGTCGGACATGAGATAATCGGCGTAGTCGTATGAAAACTCCTCGCAGATCATTTCGTGGACATCCCGCATGAACGGTGTGCGGACATTGGGACTGTGCGCGTCGCTGGCAATGCAGTCGATCTGGCGTTCCTCGAGCATGCGGTAGGCTGTGCGGGCGATGGTGCGTCCGAATGCGCCGGTGAAGCTGCCCTTGTTGCATTGCAGGACACATCCCATCGCGTGAAGTCTGCCGGGGGCATCGGGATCCTCTCCGACAAAGCGGTAACGCTCGGGATGCGCGAGAACGGGTGTGACGCCGATGGAGATGAGTTTCTCGAGCTTGCGGTAAACGGATGCGCTCCGCTCGGCGGGATCGGCTTCGACAAGCATGTAGCGGGAACGGTTGATGGGGATGATTTTTCCTTCTTTCAGGAGGATTTCCGGTTCCCCGTCGAGGAAGACCTCCTGACCGGCGTAAACCGTGAGCGGGATTTTGCTGCTGCTCAGGGCGTCCGAAAGCTGACTGACAAGCCCGTCCATCTTCGGCGACCAGTGATTGCGGTAGGAAA
>JAFUQY010000407.1 GCA_017472105.1 Clostridia bacterium
AGGACACTGCGCGGAGGCTCTGGCACGCTCAGGCATCGGAAAACTGACCCTCATCGACGGGGACACGGTCGCGGAATCGAACCTGAACCGGCAGATGATCGCGACGATGAAGACGCTCGGAATGCCGAAAACGCAGGCCGCGGAGGAAAGAATTCACGAGATTATTCCCGGATGCGAGGTCGTCTGCCGGCAGGAATTTGTCCTTCCGGAGCTGCTCGAGACTTGGGATTTCACACAGTTTGACTACGTCGTGGACGCGATCGACACGGTTTCCGCCAAGCTCGCGATCGCAAAAATCTGCGACAGACTGGGGATTCCCGAAATTTCCGCGATGGGCGCAGGGAACAAAATTGACCCGACGAAGTTTGTCGTAACGGACATTTCCAAGACCTCGGTCTGCCCGCTTGCGGCGGTGATGAGACGGGAACTTCGGAAAGCCGGCGTGAAGAAACTCAAGGTCGTTTACTCCACGGAACAGGCAATCCGTCCGGAATTTCAGCCGGGAGAGATGGAAACAGAGGAAGAAAATACCATGGAAATTTCCGCGTCCGGAAAAGCACCGTACCGGAGAGCGACACCGGCGTCCTGCTCGTTCGTTCCGGCAGCTGCGGGCCTGATTATTGCGGGCGAAGTGATCCGGGATCTCTGCGCGGATGAGCTGAAAGAATCGCTTGAGAAGCGCAGAAAGTGAGACGGCGGAATGAACAATAACGAGAACGCAAAACAGGCGGAAATGACGGAAAATACTACCGAAATCACCAAAAAAGAGCCGGAAAACACCGACAATTCGCCGAGATACCGCGATCCCGTGAACAGCATCCTCAAGAAGTACCGCAAGGAAATCTGGGGGCCGTTCACATCCGCGCTCAAGGATTACCGCCTCATCGATCCGGGGGATAAAATCGCGGTCTGCATGTCCGGCGGGAAGGATTCTGCGCTCCTCGGCGTGCTCCTGAAACAGCTTCAGCGGCACTCGGACGTCCCGTATGAACTGGAATTTATCGCGATGGATCCGGGATACAATCCTGCCAATCGGGAGCTTCTTCTGGAAAACTGCCGGAAGCTGGAACTGCCCGTGAAGATGTTCGAAACCAACATTTTTTCCGTCGCCGAGAAGCAGGAGAAGAACCCGTGCTACCTTTGTGCGAGAATGCGGCGCGGGCATCTTTACAGCTTCGCGCAGTCGCTGGGATGCAACAAAATTGCCCTCGGACACCACTTCTCCGACGTGATCGAGACGACGCTGATGGGGATGCTGTGGGGCTCGCAGATTCAGGCAATGCTCCCGAAACTGCACTCGACAAATTACCCGGGCATGGAGCTGATCCGACCGATGTACAAGATTCACGAGGACGCAATTGTGGCGTGGGCGCGGTACAACGATCTGCATTTTTTGCAGTGCGCGTGCCTGATGACGGAGAAAGCCGAAGTTGACGAAAACGCATCGAAGCGGCGGGAAACCAAGCGCCTGATCCGCGAGCTGAAGCAGTCCAATCCCGACGTCGAGAAGAACATCTTCAACTCCATCCACCGCGCGAATGTCGATACCCTCGTCGGCTACAAGCTGAACGACGAACAGCACACATTTTTGGATAATTATTGATTTTGAATGCATAAACAGGTTCGCTTCCTGCGCCGTGACAGGGGTGAGCCTGTTTTTTTGACGGATGTGCCTTGACGGACGCGTGACTTGTGTGATATAATATAATGTTAAAAAATGCGAATTTACCGGAGGAATCTCCAATGAACCATACATTCACTCCCTTCTCTGCCGGGGATTTCGATATCGCCGTCGTCGGAGCGGGTCATGCCGGGGTCGAAGCGGCTCTTGCGTGTGCCAGAATCGGCATCCGGACCGCGCTGTTTTCCCTGTCCCTCGACGCCATCGCGAACATGCCGTGCAATCCGTCCATTGGCGGAACCGGAAAGGGGCATCTCGTCTTTGAAATCGACGCGCTCGGCGGGGAAATGGGATACATCGCGGACAAATGTACGATGCAGTCGCGGACGCTGAACACCTCAAAAGGTGCGGCAGTGCAGTCCAAACGCGTGCAGGCAGACCGCAGACTCTACACCGACATGATGAAATCCGTCGTTGAGGAGCAGGAAAACCTCACCGTCGTGCAGGCGGAGGTCACCGAAATCCTCACCGATGCGGCGGACGACGGACTCAGACGCGTCATCGGCGTGAGAACCGAGCCCTGCGGCGACTTTGCCTGCCGTGCGGCGATTCTCTGCACCGGGACGTACCTCGGCGGAACGACACACGGGGGTGAGGTGAAAAAAGCGTCCGGACCCGACAATTCCCTGCCGGCGACGGGGCTGACCGATGCACTGAGAGAACTCGGGATCGATCTGATGCGGTTCAAGACGGGTACGCCGCCGAGAATTCACCGCAGATCGATCGATTTTGACGCGCTCGAGGTGCAGGTGGGTGAAGACTACATCACGCCGTTCTCGAGCCGGACCGATGAAGCCGCGCTGAACGCCATCGAGCAGGTGCCGTGCCACGTTGTTTACACGAACGAGGAAACGCACCGCATCATCCACGAGAACATCCACCGCTCGCCGCTGTATTCCGGTCAGATCCACGGAACGGGACCGCGCTACTGCCCGTCGATTGAGGACAAGGTCGTGCGGTTTGCGGACAAGGAGCGGCATCAGCTCTTCGTCGAACCGATGGGGCTGAACACGGACGAGATCTATTTACAGGGATTTTCCTCTTCCCTTCCGGCGGATGTACAGGTGAAAATGCTGCATTCGCTCAAGGGTTTCGAGCACGCTGAGATCATGCGCTACGCGTACGCGATCGAGTACGACTGCGTGAATCCTCTCGAGCTGCGCGGGACGCTGGAATTCAAGAAAATTCACGGGCTCTACGGCGCGGGTCAGTTCAACGGCACGTCCGGGTATGAAGAAGCCGCCGCACAGGGACTTCTCGCAGGAATGAACGCGACGTTGTATCTCCGCGGCATGGAGCAGATCATTCTGCCGAGACATTCTTCGTACATCGGCACGCTGATTGATGACCTCGTAACCAAGGGAACGAACGAGCCGTACCGCATCATGACCGGACGGAGTGAATACCGCATCCTCATCCGGCAGGACAACGCGGAGGAACGGCTCTCGCAGTACGGGCATTACGCAGGACTCCTCTCCGACGAGCGGTATGCCGAAACGGTCGCACGGACGCAGGCGGTACAGGACGAAATTGAGAGACTGCGCCACGTGAACCTCGGTCCGAACTCCGGAATCAACCGTCTGCTGGAGGAAAAAGGCTCGACAC
>JAFUQY010000408.1 GCA_017472105.1 Clostridia bacterium
CCGAGGGAATGCGCAACCGCGTGAACATATCCGACGTAGGATTTGGAGAATGCGATTCCTGCAAGATACGCCGCACGGAGCATGTTCGCCCTTGCTATGCGGTTCGTCGGTTCCGCATATGCGGTTTCGATGTTCCCAAACACCAGATGTGCTGCTTCCAGTGCCTTCTGACGGGTTTCCTGCGATGTGGATCCGCCGATGTATGCCTCCACTGCGTGGGTCAGTGCGTCCATCCCGGTCGATGCGGTAAGATGGGGCGGCAGGGTGTACGTTACCTCGGGATCGAGCACGGCGGCATCGGGAATGAGGGAGAAGCTGTTCATGGTATATTTGTGGTGCTTTTCGCTGTCGGTGATAACCGCGGTTACGGTGACTTCGCTTCCGGTGCCGGCGGTCGTGGGAATGGCGATGAGCGTCGGAATGGGCAGAAGTACGCGGAGCGTTCCCTTGAGCTGATCGAGGGTGAAATGGGGATACGCAATCCGCGCGCCCACAGCCTTGGCACAGTCCATGGGAGAACCGCCGCCGAACGCGATCAGACCGCGGCATCCGTTTTCACGGTACATCGCGAGTGCTTCTTCAACATTCTGCACGGTCGGGTTGGGATTGGTTCCGTCGTAAACGGTGCAGTGGATTCCTGCCTCCGTCAGGGACTGTTCCAGTTCCGCAGTAATTCCGCTGTCGTGCAGGAATTTGTCGGTCACAAGCAGAACGGAGCGGATTCTCTTTTTGGTGAGGTACGGCGCGATTGCGGTCACTAGCTCCAGAATTTCCGGTTCCCGGTAGGGCAGAACGGGCAGTGCCATGTGGAATGCGCCCTGAAAAGTTCGGCAGAATGCCTTTTTCGCAGTATTCATATCGGTATTTTCTCACTGTCTTATAGTTGATGATTGTTTACTATCATACCATGTTTACCGCAATGCTTTGTGAATAATCTGCATACAGCCTGTTAACAAAAAGAAAAATCCCCACTTGTTTGTGAGGATTGTTTCTGTTTACAGAAGGGTCTTTCTCAGTTCTTCGCCGGACTTGGGGGACAGGTACGCCGGAGGAATGTCGAAGATGGTCTTGCAGCCGCTCTGTCCTTCGCTCTTCATCCGGTATGCGGCGCGCGCCATGGCAACGAGCACGGACGAAGTAAACTCGGGATTGGAGTCGAGCCTGAGGCTGTATTCGATGATATGGCTGTGTTCGTTGTTCAGTCCGGTCCTGCCGCTGCGGATGACAACACCGCCGTGAGGAATGCCCGCGTGGTCACGTCTGAGTTCTTCCATGGAAATGAAGTGAACCGTGGTATCGTAGTCGGCAAAGTAGTTGGGCATGGTGACAATTTCGCGCTCGATGCGTTCGAGATCCGCGCCTTCTTCCGCTACGACGAAGCATTCGCGGGTGTGCTTTTCGCGGGTCGTGAGGGTCGGTTCTTCGCCGCTTCTGACCGCATCCAGTGCCGCCGGAACGGGAATCGTGTACTGACGTGCGTCGAGAACACCGTCGATTCTGCGGATGGCGTCGGAATGTCCCTGGCTCACACCCTTGCCCCAGAACGTATAGTCACATCCTTCGGGAAGAATCGCGCCGCCGTACAGACGGTTCACGGAGAACATGCCCGGGTCCCAGCCGACGGAAATCACAGCGACATTGCCGGTTTCCTTCGCGGATGCGTCGACTGCGGCAAAATGCTCGGGAATCTTCGCGTGGGTGTCAAAACTGTCGACAACATTGAACAGCTTCGCAAATTCGGGAGTCTGTTTCGGGAGATCGGTCGCACTGCCGCCGCAGATAATCATCACGTCGATTTCGTTTGTCATGTCCTTCGCGCTGTCGATGTGGTACACCTTTGCGCCGAACGTTTTCACGGTTGCGGGATCACGGCGGGAAAATACGCCCACCAGCTCCATGTCCGGGTTCTGACGGATGGCACATTCCACGCCCCGCCCGAGATTTCCGTAGCCGAGAATGCCGATCTTGATGCTCATATATACTTTTCCTCCAAGGGGTTAGATTCAATTGAATAATCATTCACCTGATTATTATATCACGGCAGGAATCGTTTGTAAATACAGTTTCTATGAATTTTTAACCGATTTTCTCCGGTTCTTTTGCAACATAGACGATCGCGCAGGCGTACGGTCCGATATGGGTTCCGACAGCCGCACCGACAGGGACGATTCTGTCATCCGGCACGTCGATTCCGAGCTCATTGCGGATCCGCTGTGCGAGCTTTTCGCCGTTCTTCCGGTCAGCGGTGTACATAACCGTCATCGGATGCGCGGGATCCATCGGATTTTCGGAAATTTTCTTCAGAATATAATCCATTGCCTTGCGCATGCCGAGCATTTTCGCGGGAATCTCCGGGCGACCCTGTTTATCCACATGCATGATCGGCTTGATGTGCGTCAGACTGCCGATGGTGTAAGCGGTGTGGGAAATTCTGCCGCCGCGGTGCAGGTATTCGAGCGTGTCCATGCAGGTGTACAGCACAATTCTGTGACGCATCTCTTCCATTACTGCTGCAATTTCCTTCGCGGACTTCCCTTCATCGCGCATCCGGCATGCATGCTCCACCAGAAGACGTTCGCCGCCGGTACCCGTGAGACTGTCGATGACGCAGCAGTCGTCGAAGTCCGTCATGTTTTTCGCCAGAACCGCGCCCTGATAGGTTCCGCTGAGTCCGGACGAAATCGTGATAACCACGACACCCTCGCCCTTCTCCTTCGCATCCTGCATCAGTCCGGCGAAAGTCTGCGGGGACGGCTGTGCGGTTTTCGGGAATTCCTTTTCCGTTTTCAGCAGCTCGAAATACTGCTCCTTCGACAGATTCACGTTTTCCACGTACTCCCTGTCGCCGAAATGCACGGACAGGGGCACGCATGTGATGTTATTCTGAATAAGCTCCGCCGGCTCAAAATCCGCGCAGGAGTCGGTGATAATTCTGACCAAGATGATCCTCCGTAGTGAACATTTCGCAAACCGAACAATTCACCTTTTTGAAAAGTTATACTATTATAACCCCATATTGTTTGTATTTTGTTAATTGTTTATGAATATTATGTAAGAATTATGACAAAAAGCTCCCGTATCTCACGATTTGTGGGATATGGGAGCTCTTTATTCATTGGTTCGTTGAAACCTTGGAGAATTTTCCTCCAGGGAAATTCTCAGGAGCGAGGTGGTTGTCCTGCAATTTCAGCTGCAGAATATCCTCGCTCAGTCTTCAATCGCAGCCTTGCGGGAGAAGATTGCGTGAACAACTTCGGGATCGAACTTCGGTCTGCGGTCGTAGGTGTAGAGACCGTTCTGTTCCTGTTCAACGTCGGTGAGCTGCGTGTAGCAGAGAGCGAAGATTCTGTCGTCGTCAAGGAGAACGTCGGTGAGACCCTTGAGTCTTGCGAGGAATTCTTCTTCGGTCTTGGGTGCGTTGCCGTAGCCCCAGCCGTCCTGCTTGTCGGTCCAGCGGATTCCGCCGTATTCACTTACGAAGAAGGGAGTCTTTCCGTCGTAGTGCTGACGTATGTTGCCGAGGCAGTTGGACATGGTGCCGAATTCGTTGTAGTCGGAGAAGTGTTCCGCAAACTTCGCGGGATCCTGTTCGTAGTCGTGAACGTCGTAAACGTCAGTCTTGTTTACGTGGTAGTTACCGGAAGTGTCGATGCAGGGACGGGTCGGGTCAGCGGACTTGGTTGCATTGTAAACCAGATTGAGAACGTCGTTCCACTGTCTTCTGCCGTTCATATCCCAGGTTTCGTTGAAGGGACACCAGCCGATGATTGCGGGATGGTTGAAGTCGCGTTCCACTTCTTCGAGCCATTCGGGAAGAATGCCGTAGATGGAGTCAGCATAGGAGTGGTCAAGACCCCAGTTCGGGAATTCGCCCCATACGAGGTAACCCTTGCGGTCTGCATGATACAGGAAGCGTTCTTCGAAGATCTTTTCGTGGAGACGTGCGCCATTGAAGCCCATTGCCATGGAACGGTCGATGTCAGCGATCAGTTCATCATCGGAAGGAGCGGTATAAATGCCGTCCGGATAGAAGCCCTGGTCGAGGATGAGTCTCTGGAATACGGACTTGCCGTTGAGGAAGAACTTGTGGTCACGGTATGCGATGGAACGGAGACCGAAGTAGGAGTTGACAACGTCGTCGCCGTAGGTCAGCTTGAGGTCGTACAGACCGCCGACGTTAACTTCCCACAGGTGCTTTTCGGTGAGGTTGAGGGTGAGAACTGCCTGACCGCCTGCGCAGTTGATGGATGCGGTACCGCAGTCAGCGCCGTCGAAGGATGCCTGAGCGGTGAGAGTGCCTGCGCCTTCCAGATCAGCGATGATGGTGAGGGTGCATGCTTCTGCGTCCATGAGGTACTTGGTCTTTACGATGTGGGTCTTCGGGAGGAATTCCATCCAAACGGTCTGCCAGATACCGGTGGTTCTGGTGTAGTCACAGCCGTGGGAGTAGTAGAGCTCGGACTGCTTGCCGCGGGGGATGAGACGGTTGCGTTCGTCGTCTTCTGCGTGGAGGCAGATGGTGTTCTTGCCGGCGTGAACGTATTCGGTTACGTCGAACTTGAAGGAAACGTAGCCGCCCTTGTGCTTGCCGACGCGCTTGCCGTTTACATAAACGGTTGCCCAGTAGTCAACTGCGCCGAAGTGGAGGATCACGTTGCCTGCGATCTGTTCTTCGGTGAGTTCCACTTCTCTCTTGTACCATACGGAGTTCATGAAATCCTTGTCTTCCACGCCGGACAGCTTGCTCTGAGGGCAGAAGGGTACGTTGATCTTGGAGCCGAGAACTGCGGAGTCTTCGTAGAGCTTTCTTGCCACGCCGCTGTTGCCGCGGTCGATTTCAAACTGCCATTCGCCGTTGAGGTTGATCCATGCGTCGCGCTGGAACTTCGGCTTCGGATGTTCGCATCTGTACATAATTGTCAAATTCCTTTCGTTTGTGCAATAATATGCGTCGTTCTATTATACCGCTGTCACCGGGATTTTGCAATACCCCGTGAGCGGATTTTTGTGAATCGCGGGTATTTTTGTGAATTAAAGAATTAAATCTCCAGCTCCGCGATGGTTGCGGGCATTTCGTGTCCGGTATTGACGTTGTCGCCGCCGGTTACGAGGTCGAAGCAGGTCACGATGAGCTTGCCGTTCCAGATGATGGGTTCGCCGGGCTGATCGAGACCGCCGTCAAGACCGTCACAGTCGGGGCTCTGCGCGATCCGTTCCACCTTGCCGTCGGGAGAAACACGTCCGACCGCGTTGGCACAGAAATCCGCGATGTAGAGATAGCCGTCGTCGGACATAATCATGCCGTCGGTGGTGAGAAGCTGTTCGGGATCCTGCGCCCAGATTTCGTTGGACTTCACGGAAAGGTCTTCGTTGAAGGTGACCTTGTAAACCGCGCCGTCGCCGAAGTTGCCTACCAGCAGGTTGCCGTCATGGTCGAATTCGATGCCGTCCACACCGTACTGGTCGTCGGGATTGTGGGTCAGGAAGGTCGTGAGAATGTTCTTGTCTTCGAGCGTATTGGTGATTTCGATGTTTTCGTCGTCCAGTTTGAAGCGGTACACGCAGCTCACCAGCTTGCCGGAGGGATCCTTGACCTTGTTCAGCGTGCTCTGGGTGACGTAGATGTAGCCGTCGCGGATTCTCATGCCGTTCGGATGCTCCATGTGGTTCGCCACAACGGTGCACTTTTCGACCTTGTTGTCACGGATGCGCAGGCGGAGGATTCTGCCCTTTTCGATCAGTTCGGGTTTGCCCGGCCAGCCTTCGTTGTCGCAGACGTAGAGATCGCCGTCGGGACCGAATGCGATGCCCATCGGACTTGCCAGACCGGTTTCGGGATTCACGGGAACGTCCACCCACTTGGTGAGATTCTTGTTCTTGTCAATCTTCACGATGCATCCGGGCAGGCTCTGATCTGCGTAGTTGGGGCATGCGAGAACCAGATTGCCGTCCGCGTCGATTGCCATACCGTCGGGCGTGGAGATGTATTCGGGAAGTGCGAGAAAAAGCTTGGATTCGATCATATCAGTTACCTCAATATTGGTTGAATAAAGGCTCGAGCGCCTTGTAGGTTTCGTCAAAACATCTGCGGCATTCGTCATATTCGCCGCGCAGGGTCATATCCGGCTGGATTTCTTCGCGGATGGTCAGGAATTTATCAATCACACTGAAGTCGGAGAACACGCCGGCACCGACACCTGCCGTAATCGCCGCGCCCATCGAAGTCGCTTCTTCAAGAACCGTGGGCGTACGGATGGTCACACCCATCGCATCGGCGAGGATTTTTCTCCATGCGGGATTCCGTGCACCGCCGCCGAGCAGATTCACCGCTCCGATGTGGGCACCGTTCTGCCGGAATGCGTCGAGAATCACCGTGAAGTTCAGCGCAACGCCTTCCATGACGGCACGGAGCATGTCGCCCCGGTCATGTTCGAGCGTCAGTCCGATGAAGCTGCCCTTCGCCTTGTCGTTCCAGCGCGGCGAGCGTTCACCGATGAGGTACGGATGGAAAATCAGCCCTCTTGCACCGACGGGTGACGCACTCACTTCCCTGTTCACGAGGTCATACACCGCGGATTTGTCCATCGGGAAGTCGCGGAACAGCGTTTTCACAGCCCATGACAGTGCACCGCCGCCCTGCTGCATGGTTCCTGTGGGCAGAACATAGCCGGGTACCATGTGGGCAAAGGTGAATGTCGTCATATCCGGGTCGATCAGCGGTTCCTTTGATGCAAACGAGATCCACGAGGATGTGCCGAGACAGCAGTTGGCAATACCTTCACGCACCGCACCGCTTCCGACAGCTGCACAGGGACCGTCACCGCCGCCGCAGATTACGGGAGTTCCTTCGACAAGTCCGGTCAGAGCCGCCGCTTCCCTTGTCACGGTTCCGGCGAGATCCACCGACCGGCGCAGTTCAGGCAGCTTGTCCATGGAAATGCCGTAGAGATCCGCCAGTGTATCCGACCACCGCAGCGTTCCGATGTCGAGCAGGCACGTGGAGGACGCATCGGACGGCTCGGTGACCATGTTTCCGGTAAGCTTATATAAAATGTAGTCTTTCGCGTTGAGAACCTTGTCGGTCTTCGCGTAGATTTCGGGTTCGTTCCGCTTGACCCACGCCAGTTTCGCCGCACTGTACGACGCGCTCATCCGGTGTCCGGTCAGGCGGTAGTAATCCATGTCGCTGATTTTTCCGTGCAGCTCGTCAATGATGTCAGCCGCACGCATATCCGCCCAGATGATCGACGGACGCAGGGGATTGCCTTCACAGTCCACGCACAGCGCACCCATCATCTGTCCGCTGAACGAAACACCGGCGATGTCATGGGGATTGATGCCGTCAAGGAGGGATTTTGTGCTCTCGCAGACCGCGTTCCACCAGTCGTCGGCATTCTGTTCCGCCCAGTTGCCGTTTCTCACGTCGAGCGGGTAAGCGGCAGTCATGCTTTTGATCAGCGCGCCGTTTTCGTCAAACAGGGACGCCTTGTTGCCGGAGGTGCCGAGGTCATGTGCCAGAAGATATACAGCCATAGAACCTCCTCAGAACTTAATCACCATCTTCATGGACGGCTGACGGTTTCTGATCCGGTCAAACGCCATGTCAATGTCCTTGAACTCAAAAACATGGGAGATAAAGTCGTTCGGGTCGAGAATGCCGGTTTTGATCCAGTAACAGATCTGGTCGTGGGCTTCGGCTTCTGCCTTCTTCGACGGGAACTGATGGAAGTGGAGCGTCCAGTTGTACGGGCACTTGCTCCAGTCGACGTTGGTGTTCATCTGCTCGGAAATACCGTAGACGCAGATTTTGCCGTCGGGCACGATCAGCTCAAGCGCCTGATTGATGAAGCCGTTGAATCCGACCGCGTCGAGCGCATAGTCGATACCGTCGGGACAGATTTCGCGGACTGCGGGAACGATATCGGTATTTTTCGAGTTGATGACGTAGTCCGCGCCCATCTTCTTCGCCAGCTCCAGCTTGCCGTCGTCAATGTCCATCGCAATCACGGGACCGATGCCGAGGAGCTTGCAGAACTTCACGAAGCTGAGTCCGACGGGACCGAGTCCGAGAATCGCGATGCTCCTGTTTGATTCCAGACCGAAGCGCTTCATGGTGCTGAGAACCTCGCGGAAGGTGATAATCATCGCGGAAGAGACGGGATCGAAGTCTTCAGGCAGTTTTTTCTGACCGTACGCGAACTCTTCGGGAATCAGACCGTCCTTTTCCATGGCGAGCGCGTCGGTGACAACGTTGTATTCGGAATAGGTGCCCCATGCGCTGGAGTATCCTTCGGGTGCGTCACCGAGGAACGGCATGAGAACCAGATCACCGATTTTGAAAGTGGATACCTTTGAGCCGAGAGCGACAACACGTCCCACGCCCTCATGTCCGAGCACGGCGGGATATTCCTCGACGCCCTTGAACTTGCCGTGGATGATCTTCATGTCGGTTCCATTACACACACCGCAGCTTTCGATCTTCACGAGCGCATCGTAATCCCCGTATTTCGGCATGGGAATATCCACGATTTCACAGTGCTGATCGGCGTAAACCACGTAGCTTTTCATTCAGGTTTCTTCCTTTCTATCATAATCGCGCGGGAGCGTTACAGTGTCTTTGCGTAAGCCTCGGCGATTGCAACACTCGCGGAGCATCCGATTCTTTCCGCACCTGCATTGACCATTGCCAGACAGGTTTCGAGATCGCGGATACCGCCGGCAGCCTTGACCTTGATCTTGTCACCCACGCAGGACTTCATCAGCTTTACGTCTTCCACAGTCGCGGAGGTCGGGCCGAATCCGGTGGAGGTCTTGATGAAATCGGGCAGAACATCGAGCGCGATGTCGCATACCGCGCGCTTTTCGTCGTCGGTGAGGTAGCAGTTTTCGAAAATCACCTTGGAAGTTACGTCCTTGTCACGGCAGATGCCGACGATGGTCTTCATTTCTTCCTTGATGTAGGCGAGATTGCCTTCCTTCAGCTTGCCGATGTTGAGAACGTAGTCCACTTCATCCGCGCCGTCAGCGATGCAGAGACGGGTTTCCTCAGCCTTCGCGGCGATGGTCATGCATCCGAGCGGGAAGCCGACTGCGGAGTCAACCTTCACGTCGTATCCCTTGAGGATTTCCGCGCATTCTTTGGTCACGCCGCTGTTGATGGCGATGGTGCAGAAGCCGTACTGTGCCGCGATCATGCATTCCTTTTCGAACATATCGAGGGTTGCAAAAGGCTTGAGCAGGGTGTGGTCGAAAAGTTTATTGAAGTCTTTCTGAGTGAGGATCATGGTTCTGTCTCCTTGAATTGCATAAATTTGTATGATACTATTATAATCAGAAATCGGCGAAATGTCAAGTTGTGCACCGCAGTTTGCCCGGTTTCATGGCAAAATTGCTTTAAAATCAATCGTTTTTTCAAAAAATTTCACATTACATGCAATAATTGAACGCTTTTATGTGTTATAATTACAAATGAAACTTTTCAAGGAGACAGCCTATGTCAGCAGAAAAAACAGTCATACTCATTCCTGCCTACAAGCCGTCGGATGCACTGGTCACGGTGGCGTCGTCCCTCAAGGATGCGGGATATTCCGTGGTCTGCGTGGATGACGGAAGCGGAGGCGGGTTTGACGGTGTGTTTGAAGAAACCTCCCGCTTTGCCGAGGTACTGCGCTATCCCGTCAACCGTGGCAAGGGCGGTGCGCTCAAATACGGCATGAAGTACATCCTCTCAAGCGGGTCATATACCGATAAATCCCATATCGTTACCGCAGACGCGGACGGTCAGCACAAACCGGAGGACATCGCAAAGGTCGCATCCGCCGCAGAAGAGCACCCGGACGATCTCATTCTCGGAGCCCGTCATTTCACCGGCGAGGTTCCCTTCCGATCCCGCTTCGGCAACAGCATCACGCGGATCGTTTTCGCAGTCGCAGGCGGAAAAAAGCTCACCGACACCCAGACCGGTCTGCGCGGATTCTCACTGAAAACCGCTGGAATTTTCGCCGAAACCGCCGGGGACAAGTATGAGTACGAGATGAACATGCTCTTTGACGCCGTGGAGAATAAAATCACGATTACGGAAATTCCGATCGAAACGGTGTATGAAAACGACAACGCATCCTCGCATTTCCGTCCGATCCGCGATTCCTACCGGATCTACAAGACGATCTTCCTCGCGTCAAAGTCCCTCAAGTACCTCTTCTCCTCAGGACTTGCGTTCATCATCGACTACGTTCTGGTGCTCCTGCTCGACTACCTGATTCCGTCGGCGCTTTCGATGGAGATTGCCATGGTCGCGGCGTGGATCTGCTCGTCGATGACGAATTTCTTCCTCAACCGGAACTTCGTATTCCGCAGTGACGCGCCGCTTTACAAGGCGATGCCGGAATATTACGGACTTGCAGGCGTGGTTTTCCTGTGCAAGGCAGGTCTGCTCGAGCTTCTGACCCGGGTTCTTCACATTCCGCTCGGCATTGCGAAGCTCGGTGCTGAGGTTCTGTTCTTTGTATCCAATTACTTTATTCAGAAAAAACTCATTTTCGGAAGGAAGAAGCAAAAATGAAGCCAAAAAAGAAGCCCTATCCCATCTGGGCGGTCGTGACAGCGGATTTCCTCCTGTTCTGCGCCGCGCTCTCGGTCTTCTGCTATTTCCATCACATCCGATCCCTGTGGGGACTGGGTTCCCCGAAATCCGGCGATGTGCAGGAAACGGCGGAAGTATCGGCGGATGTTCCCGAAACCCTCCCGGTCAGCGCGGATCCCGTGTACGATCTCACTGCCGAGGGTGACTTCCCTTCCCCTGTGTTCCTGCCGTATTCCACCGTCAGCTCGGTCAATACCGTCAGTCTCACCGATGACTCCGACATCCGCGAATACATAACCGCATCTGAGCTGCCGACCCTCGATTCCATGGATTACCTGCGTTCGAATTACGTCGGACTGTACCGCAGTCACGATATTTACATGACCGCGCAGAAGATACGGACGGAGATTTTCTACAACAGCAAGGAATACGAAGTCGCCTACTACCTCTACGACGTGTACATCCGGAACATTGAGAATCTGTTCACCTCCGTGGTGGATGACCGGATTCCGATTGAGGAACACGCGGAGGCATCCTACGTCATCAAGGACAGCGAAGGCGTCACGTACCGCACCGATCCCGCGATTCTGGCACTCAACGGCGACTACTATGGCAACGACAACATGGTCTACTTCGCCGTACGCAACAGCAGGCTGCTCCGCGATACGAACCACATCGGCGCCGACATCTGTGTGCTGTACAGCGACGGAACGATGGAAACCTACGACGCACGCGAATTCGACCGGGATGCAATCCTCGCCAAGAATCCGTGGCAGGTCTGGGAATTCGGCCCCTCGCTTCTGGATGAAAACGGCGAAGCACTGACGAAATTCAACGAAAACTACTACGACGACAACGTTCTCAGCTCGCGCCATCCCCGTTCCTCCATCGGTTATTTCGAACCGGGTCACTACTGCTTCATCGTCGTGGATGGACGGAGCGACGAATCCGACGGCGTACGCCTCTTCCAGCTCGGCGAGATTTACGAATCCCTCGGATGCACGGCGGCATACAACTTCGACGGCGGCGACAGTGCACAGTCCCTCTGGATGGGTGAAAAGCACCGCGTGGATGAAGAGCGGATTCAGTCCGGTCAGAGAAAGCTGTACGACGCGGTCATGATCGGGGAAACGGAGGTGCGCGGATGAAAAACTTCTTCTCAAAGCTGGCGGGACTTCTGCCCCATGTCTGCCTGATTCTGTCCCTCATCCTGCTCACCTGCGTCATCACCGACCGGTTCAACCGCGCAATGGCGTTCATCAATAACGATATCACAAAGGGAATCCTGTTTGTGCTGGTGATTCTGGTGATCGTGGAGTCCGTGCTCCTCATCCGCATCAACCGGAAGAAGCAGTGGGACGACTGGAACAATCAGAATCGCTCCTGAACTCACAAAAAAGCGGTAATTCCGGATTATTCCGGGACTGCCGCTTTTCATATTGCACGCAAAAAGACGGAAAATCCGCGCGGGACCTTCCGTCTTTTGTGTTATGCGTGATTAGTGGGGAAGTTCAACCTTGTTGAGAACGAGATCAACGAGGTAGTTGATGAAGGTTACGTTGCCGCCGAAAGGAACTTCGGTTTCTTCAACAACTTCTTCAACAACGGGAGCTTCTACAACAGAGGTGTAGTCTTCGCCGAGGAGGTTAGAGAAGATGAAGTTGGAGATGAACGCATATTCATCGCGCTGGTGGAGCTTGTTGGTCAGGGAGTTAGCGAAGAGAACAACGTTGAGACCGTTGCCTTCTTCGTCAACATTGTTGTAAGCAAATGCCTGGATGGAGTCATTCAGGAGAGCGTCGCTCTTGGCAGCCTGTTCTTCGGTGATTGCCTGGATGAAGCCTTCGGTGGGTTCACGGTCGCCGTCCATCTGAACGAGAACGTCAGCGCCTTCGGGAATAGCAGTGTAGTAGCCTACGCCGTAGCCGTAGAGAACGTCATCGTTGTCCATCACGTAGCTTGCGTTAACAAGGGTAGTGGTGGGATAGGTAACGTAACCAAGGCAGTCCATACCGGAAGCGCCTTCACGAACGAGATCAGATTCACCGAACAGACCAGTACCACGGCCAGCTCTGGAGCCGTAACCGATGTAAGCCTTGCCTGCCTGGACAGCAGCGAGTTCTTCTTCGGAAAGTGCGGATGCGCCGATCACTGCGTCAGCAGCAGCGAGGTCGGTGGTAACATCAAAGCCCATCATTTCGAGAGCTTCCATGTCGTAGTTCCAGTTGGTGTTGGTAACACGGTTGGTCCAAACGAAGCCAGCAGCAGCTTCTGCGGGAGCGCCGGTTACGTAAACAGCGGGAGCTGCGGTGATGATCTGAGCTGCGGGAAGTTCAGCGTATGCAACGCCGGTGCCGGTGAGGGTGTATTCTTCAGCAACGGTGAGCCATGCGGTGTAGGTGGTTACGAAGTCGCCATAGAATTCGCTGGTTTCATCGGTAACCATAGCAACAGTTTCGCCTGCCTTGAGAAGAGCGTTGACTGCTGCGGTGGAGTCTTCGGATGCGTTGGAGATGATAACCTGATCGTTGGTCTTGCCGGAGAATGCGGATTCAACGTTGTATGCGAAAGCATCTTCGTAGTCCATCCATTCGCCGCAAACAGCTGCGATTGCTTCGTAAGCTGCGGGTTCAGCAACGGTAACAACGTCAAAGCCTCTGGTTTCGCCGAAAGTGGTGATGCCTTCGGAGTAGAGGTCGGACCACTGCTGGATGAGAGTACCGTCGTAGAGAGCACCGTTTGCAACGGAACGCTTAGCCTGGTACATGGAGATAATCATGGTGCCTGCGGGATAGGTAACGCCGTTGTATTCAACTTCGGATTCGGTAATGAGAATCTTAACGTCGTTTCTTGCAAGCCATACCATCATGTCGGCTGCTGCCTGGAGGTTGGTCTGGTTTTCGCCGTCGAGAGCGATGATGTAGCATTCGGGATAGAAGTTGCCGTTCTGACCTTCAGCGTCGTATTCGGGACGGAAGAGATCCATTTCAGCGCCTTCGTTGTCGTACTGGTCGGTGAACCACTGACCAACGAGTTCGTATGCATTGGAGTTCGCGTTGGTTACGCCGCGTTCGTAGATCTTGGTCTGAGCGGTGATGTAGCCGATCTTTTCGGATGCTACATAGTTGGACTGACCGAGACAGCCGTACTGAACGAGAGCAGCGGCTGCGTCGTTGTAAGCGGGAAGCTCAACAGTGTATGCAACAGTACCCTGAAGCATAGCGAACTGAGGAGTGTAGGAGGTGGACATATCGTCCCAGGGTGCCCAGTAAGGAAGAACATTGCCTTCTTCGTCGGTGGTGGAGTAGAGGTAGTCTCTCTGGGGAATTACGTAGGAGTTGTACATTTCGTTGTTTGCAACTGCTGCGATACCGAGAGCTTCACCGCCGTACATGAGGTGTTCAGCGAGGAGGTCATATTCGAAGTTGGGTTCGTGCGGAGGGTCGCAGGGTTCGCACTGGAAGGTCTGAACACGGCCGTGGAATTCGGTGAAGGAGACGGGGTTGAAGGTACCGATCAGCTTCTGCATGTTCTGGGTTTCTTCAGTGGTCTGGAAGGAGTTGTCACGGTTGAGGTCGTAGCCGTTGGAAGCGTAACGGGTTACGTATTCGCGGCCTTCAACGTTTTCTTCGGGAACGAGGATGAAGAATACATCTTCAAGCATTGCGTTCACGTCAACGGTAACGGTTTCCTGTTCGTAGTACTTTTCGAGATCTACAACGCCGGAAGCTCTGTTGCCAGCCGTGATGAAGCCGAGGTATTCGGTCATGTCAGCGATCAGATCCGGAACGTGCATGCCCTGTTCAGC
>JAFUQY010000409.1 GCA_017472105.1 Clostridia bacterium
AGATCGCTGAAATGTGACAAAACAAGAAAGAGGAGCGTGAAAACTCCTCTTTTTGTGTTCAGTTGTGTCGGCGGCGATAGAGCCACATTCCGAGAAGCGTGAGCAGCCCGGTGTATGCGGTAATCTGCACCCAGTCAAACAGGAAGACCAGAAACCGTCCCAGCGTCAGCTTCAGTTCATGGAAATTCAACGCGGCATTCATGTAGAACATGGATGAAAAATGCGATGCGATCAGGGAAACGATCAGAAGGCATCCAAAGACAATCAGCCGGGGCAGCAGCTTCTTTCCGGATTTCCGGCAGACTACGGCAGTCCACACGATGAGAACAAACAGGATGAGAAGCATGGCAATGGATATAATCGGCGTGAACGGATTCTGATACCGGATAAAATCGTCAAATATCCCTTGAAGCATTGTGCGGAGTGCCGATACAACCCATCCGCGGCTTACTCCGGTGGCATAGGACAGATACGCGTCGACGAGGAAGTAGACTGCCCACGAGCACTTCAGTCCGACGTGCCTGTACTGGGTGACGCAGATGACGCCGCACGCAAGGAACGGGGACGCAAAAATCAGCCCGCCGAGGAAAGCGTTCATTGCCGTCAGCATCAGGAAAATCACGGCGGATGTGCACAGCAGGATGATTCCGGTGACGTGCTGTCGGGTGGAGATTTTCGGGGATGCTTCGCGCGGTGTCTCAGGGGCTGGTTCCGGCGGGATTTCTTCGGCAGGGGACGCCGCACTTTCTTCCGGATCTTTTGCCGAGAGTTCCTCCTTCACGCCGCGCACCAGCTCGTCCATGGTCACGCCGAACAGGTCACACAGCTTCATCAGCTTGTCAAGCTCGGGTACGGATGCGTCGGTTTCCCATTTGGATACGGACTGCCGCGAGACGTCGAGTGCATCGGCAAGGTCGCCCTGGGACATCCCTTTCGCCGAGCGGATGGAGCGTATGGTTTCGCCAAGTGTCATGATTAATACTCCGTTTGATGTTTTGTTACTGACGGAATTATAGCAAAAAATCGCCCGTGAGTCAACCAATCCGGCTTGAAATGCTGTCAACCGGCGGTTGCACGGGCGATTTTTTGCTGTTTTAAAGCTTACTTTGCAAGATTTCTCTTGAATTCTTCGTATTCTTCGACGTTTCCGCGCCATGTGAACATCTGGGAATCCGCGAGGGTGTAGTTTCCGTTCATGCCGGAGAGAACTTTGTAATCCCGGCGGGCGATGTAGTTTTCACGGGTCAGAAGCTGTTCCTCGTAACGCCAGCGGCAGCCGATGTGGACGGGCATCATCTCGCCGGGTGCGGCAACGGTGCGGTATTCGGTCAGGAGGCAGTCGGAGTCGAGGTGCTTACCCCATGTGCACTTGAACCGGACCACGCCGACGCCGGGAGCGAACCAGTATTCCTTCACGCCGCATTCGGTGTTGTCGTAGAAGTAGTGACCGTAGTCGTCGGGATTGCCGGGAACTTCCGCATCAATGGTGAGATGCACAGTGTTCTCAAACGTTCCCGCAGGTGTTTCCACGGTGCCGCCGTCATCCACGGTGAGTTTGATTGTGCCGTCCTTCCAGTCGTGCGGATATTCTGCCGTGAAGCCGGGAATCCATTTGTCATCCCACAGCGTGTGGCACAGCTGCTGGAGATAGCGGAACGGCTTTGCACCGAAGATGCGGTTTTCTTCTCCGCGGGAACCCCAGGGACCCATGTCATAGCATTCGATTGCACCTTCACTGTAGGCAATTCTGCCGTTTGCGGTGCTGATCGTGGCGATATTCGCCGAGGACGGGCAGTAACGCCAGCCGGCTTTGTCGTGAACGAGCTTTTCGTCGAGGTATTCGAGAATCGCGAGCGCCTGATCCACGGATTCGCGGCTGCGGTTTGCCATCACGATTTCACGGAGCTTTTCCGCCGCTTCGGGGTATTTGCCTTCCTCGCACAGCGTTCCCACATAGCTGAACAGGAGCGCGGGATCGTCGGTGGTTTCTTCCCAGTCCGGCTCTAGCGCGATGTAGTTCAGTGCGGAGATCGAGATGGCGTCGTGACCCTCGGAATCCCTGCCCATCTGCTCAATGACGTATTCGTTGCATTCATGGAGAGCGTCGGGTTTTGCGGGATTTTCGTACCGCCATGTGTTGCCGACGGCGCAGGGGAAGTAACCGTCACCGCCCTTGATTTCGTACGATGCGAGAACCTTGTCGGAAACGGGATCGCCGTCGCTGACTTTCACAAGACCCACACCCTTCGCGTACCATGCGTGGATGCAGTCGTTGTCCGCGTCGATTTTCTCGATGTGCATGCAGTCCGTGAATCTGCCGGCGGGCGTGGTCACGGTTTCATCCATCGAAATCACGCGGCGGACACCCTGATCCGTGCCCTTGTCGTCAATCATGCGTTCTTCCGCTCCCGCTTCGAGGGCAATTGTTCTGGGGAAGAACCATCCATCACCGGTGTTGCCCGCGCTCATGTTGACGTAGTTGTGGAATTTATGCAGTCCGCTGTCGGAATACCAGCATCCGGGTTCGCTGAGCATCTTCAGATTGCCGTTTTCAAGACCCCATTTTTCGCCGGTCACGAGAATCATCTGCTGCTGGCGTCCGTCGTCGAGGGCATCCAGACCCTTGAGCGCGGCAACGGTATTCGCGTAAGGTGCGTCGCAGAAGGTCACGGATTCAAATTCCGCCATGGCGCGGTTCAGCCATTCGCGTGCCTCCGCTTTTCCGTCATCGGTGGATTTGTCGGTGTAGTGCGCCATCCAGAACATGTGGTAGCCGAGCTCGGCGTGCTTTTCTTCGCTGTCCGGGTATTCCGCGAGTGCGGGCAGGATGGTGTTCACGGTGTAGTCGTACTGGTGCTTTTTGTTGTCATCCCGCCAGCAGAGATCGAGATACAGCCACGATGCCTTTTTCGGCTCGTTGAATTTCCGGTAGACCGCGAGCGAGTCCTCGGCGTACTTGCCCATGTCCGTCTGCGCGGCGATTTCGGCTCCCTGCACGGAGTAGGATTTTACGTTTTCCGCGTCCGAGAGGTTGGCGATGAGTTCCTTGACGTTGGTGTATGCGGAATCGAATCCGACGGAGCCGTAGGTTTTGGTGTAATCCGCGAGTTCTTTGATCTTCTTCGCCAGAGCTTCGGCAAAGGAATCGGGAAGTGTATTCTGAGTGTTCATATCATTCTCCTTTTTCAGCTTTTCTCTTGCGTCGTGTATGCGTCGTTTGACCGTTCCCAGCGGGACATCCGTGCGCCGTGCGATCTCTTCCATGGAGAGGTGGTACCAGAAATAGAGAATCGCGGTCTGCCTCAGCGCTGGTGAGAGGGAAATGAGACGGTCCCGCCATTCGCGCATGGTTTCGGTGGCGCATGTGAGCATCTCGGGCGTACGTTTGTCGGCGATTGCGGCGAGTGCATCCTCGGATTCGGTGCGCCGGGTGCGGGTCAGGTAATTCAGTGCCTTGTTTTTCAGGATCCGCATGAGCCATCCCTCGATTTTCTCCGGCTCGCGGAGTCGTGAGAGGTGAAGATAGCCGTCGATGAGCGTTTCCTGCACCAGATCTTCCGCCTGCGCATCACTGATGCTGAGGGAACGCGCGGTGAAGTACAGCTTCTGCATGAAGGCGGTCACGATGACATTGTAGGCTTCCGTATTGCCGCGGATCGTTTCGTGAACGGCGCGGACGATGCGGTCGGTGTTGTTCTGTTCCATGGGATCCCTCCTTTCGTTTCGTGCTTTGAACCGGTTCTGTAATATAAGACACAGTCCGGCTGAAAAAGGTTCGGTATGTGCGGAAATTATTTCAGAATTTTTTTGAAAAAAGTTCTGGAGAAGGAAAACAGCCCGGTATTTCACGGACTGCTGATGGAATTTACTCAAAATCAAACCGGATGAGCTGTCCGCGCGCGTCGGAGTAGTACAGCACACCGTCATGCACATTCACAAACTCCGGCTCCACGGTCAGACCCATCGCGTACAGGTCGATGACGGCGTGAAGCTCACCTCTGACGAGATCGACGATCTGCATTTTCGCGGGATTTTTCGCGTCCGAGAAGCCTTCGACGGAATAAACCCTGCCGTCATGATAACATGCGCCCTGAATATACCGCGAATACGGGCAGTCGAAGCGGGATCGGATATCCTCCTGCGTCAGCGTCACGACGGGTACACCCCATTCTTCGCAGAACACGCCGTCGGAGGATTTCGGCAGATCAAAGGTGAAGTACCGGGTCACCTGATCCCTGTCACGCATCGTGAACGCGGCGAGCTGATTGCGGTCGGTGTCAACGACGAAATTGCCGTAGGGACGAACGTCATCTCCGTCGCTCCACGCGGGATCGTGCACAAATCCGATGCGGATCACCTGTACAAGATCGGCGGAAAAGTCGGATCCGTTCCGTTTCAGGCGGTAGACACACACCGTTCCCTCGAGGCGGTCGTCGGATTTCGCGTAGTTGTTGTAAATATTCGAATACAGGAGCGGGAATTCGTCGTCCGGGCTGATGTACTCCGTGCCGAACACGACGGCGTTGGCATGGGGCACAATTTTCTCAGCCGACCCGAGCGTGAACGCAGCGACTTCCTTTTCCTCGGAGATTCTGAATACATGCCCGTGTCCGCGTGCGTCAAAGCGGATGAGCCAGTCACCGAACATGGCGCCGTCCTGACCGGGATAGGTCTGCCACAGCTCTGTGAATTTCAGCCGGTCGGTAGTGTTCATGGAATTTCCGGTGCAGGTGCGGGGATAATCTGTCATAATACGTCCTCCGTGCATTTTTTCTTTCATTATATCATAAGAGAGTGGATTTTGGAAGATGATGCCGAAAAAAACAGCCCGCATGCGGGTGCATGTGAGCTGTGATTTTATATCAGACTTACTTCTTGGGAACGAGCACTTCCTGACCGCCCATGTAGGGACGGAGTGCTTCGGGGATCTTCACGGTGCCGTCGGCGCAGAGGTTGTTTTCGAGGAACGCGATGAGCATTCTCGGCGGAGCAACAACGGTATTGTTGAGGGTGTGTGCGAGGTACTTCTTCTTGTCGGCGGAAACACGGATGCGGAGACGTCTTGCCTGAGCATCGCCGAGGTTGGAGCAGGAGCCGACTTCGAAGTACTTATGCTGTCTGGGAGACCATGCTTCGACGTCGCAGGACTTGACCTTGAGGTCAGCGAGGTCACCGGAGCAGCATTCGAGGGTACGTACGGGAATATCGAGGGAGCGGAAGAGATCGACGGTGTTCTGCCAGAGCTTGTCGTACCACATCATGGAGTCTTCGGGCTTGCAGACAACGATCATTTCCTGCTTTTCGAACTGGTGGATTCTGTAAACGCCGCGTTCTTCGATGCCGTGAGCGCCCTTTTCCTTACGGAAGCAGGGAGAATAGCTGGTGAGGGTATAGGGCAGTTCTGCTTCGGGAACGATCTGGTCGATGAACTTGCCGATCATGGAGTGCTCGGAAGTGCCGATCAGGTAGAGATCCTCGCCTTCGATCTTGTACATCATGGCTTCCATTTCCGCGAAGGACATTACACCCGTAACAACGTCGGAGCGGATCATGAACGGGGGAACGCAGTAGGTGAAGCCGCGGTTAATCATGAAGTCACGTGCGTAGGAGATCACAGCGGAGTGCAGGCGTGCGATGTCCCCCATGAGGTAGTAGAAACCGTTGCCGGCAACGCGTCTTGCAGCATCGAGGTCGATACCGTCAAAGCGTTCCATGATTTCGGTGTGGTAGGGAATTTCAAAATCAGGGGTCACGGGTTCGCCGTACTTCTGGATTTCAACGTTTTCGCTGTCATCCTTGCCGATCGGAACGGAGGGATCGATGATATTGGGGATAATCATCATGATCTTCTTGATCTTTTCGGCGAGCTCTTCTTCAAGCTTTTCACATTCGGCGAGACGTGCGGACTGCTGTGCAACCTGAGCCTTGACAGCTTCGGCTTCTTCCTTCTGACCCTTGCCCATGAGAGCGCCGATCTGCTTGGACAGCTTGTTGCGGTTGCCGCGGAGCGCGTCTGCTTCCTGCATGATCGCACGGTTTTCCGCATCCAGTGCAATCACTTCATCAACCAGCTCCAGCTTGTGATCCTGGAACTTGTTCTTGATATTCTGCTTTACGATGTCCGGATTTTCCCGGAGAAACTTAATGTCAAGCATTTTGTGTACCTCTTTTTTATAGTAAAAATTTATTTTTGCGAGAGAAACAAAAAAATCCCTCATCCTGTGATTGGGACGAAAGGATCGTGGTGCCACCCAAATTCGCTGAAAACAGCCTCATTGACGCGTGATAAAGGGCGCGGGCCTCACAGCTCTGAAAGTGGATACCACACGGTCGGTCACCG
>JAFUQY010000410.1 GCA_017472105.1 Clostridia bacterium
AAGGGTTTCGAGTATGTTCATATGTTATGCCTTTCGTTCATGCGGGACCGGATTCATCCTGCTTCCCATCCCGCTGCTGTTATTGGAATATATTAATTAGATATTAGATGCTTATTTATGAGGCGGGTCAGGCATGCTTCATCAGGAGTACCACCTCATCCTCCGTCAGCTCGCGCCATTCTCCCCGTGCCAGTGCGGGATCGAGCGTCAGACCGGCGAAGGTGATCCGCTCAAGGGTGAGAATCTCACTGCCGACGGCGTGGAACATCCGCTTGATCTGGTGGTACTTCCCTTCCGTGACGGTGATTTCCCCGTGCTCCGGATCGGTCATGCTCACCGTGCACGGCTTTGACGTGAAGTCGGACAGCGCAATCCCATTTTCCAGCTTCGCAACCGCCGCGTCATCCACGGGCAGGCACGTGAAGCGGTAGGTCTTTTCGCAGTGGTGCTTCGGCGAGAGAAGGTTGTGCGCCGTCTGTCCGTCGTCCGTTATCAGCAGCAGCCCCGTCGTGTCGATATCGAGCCGTCCGCAGGGGAACATGTCCCGCCCGGAAAACTCGGGAGGCAGCAGCTTCATCACGGATTTGGAGTCGCCTTCCTCCGTGGTGGATGTGGTGTCCGTCGGCTTGTTCAGCATCAGCCAGCGGAATTTCGTGTATCCGAGCGCGCGCCCTTCCGCCGTGATCTTTGCCGTGTTTTCGTCAATTTTCGCGGACGGATCCTTCACCACAGCCCCGTTGACCGTGACGCCGCCGCGCCGGATCAGCCTGCCCGCTTCGCTCCGGGTGTAGAATCCGCTGTCCGCCAGAAATTTATCCAGTCGCATTGATTACTCCGTTTGTCATACAAAATACAGCGCATATCCGACGCCGAGAAGTGCCGCGATGACGAGCAGCGCCGCCGATGCACAACCGAACCCGATCCAGAAACTGCGCATGAATTTCATGAAAAAATGATAAGCTCTCATACCGAACCTCCTTTGAGATACGGTATTGTTTGCAATATGATACCACATTTATGCAGAAAATGCAATAGGGCGGTACATTGCACAACGCATGCGGCGCCGCTTCACGAAAAATTTTAAAATTAGCTATATCATTCGCCAGAGAAATATGGTATAATGATATTGACCGAAGCTGTCCGAATCCATCATAAGGAGTTAGTTTATGAAAAAATATATTGCAATTCTGCTTGTTTTGACTTCCCTTGCCCTCTCCGCATGTTCTTCCGCTCCGGCTGAAGATACCGCAGAGGACACCACTCCCGTCGAAGAAACCGTACTCGACACCGCCCCCGAAACCGAGGAACCCGAAACCGAAACCAAGCCTGCCGCTCCCGTACAGAACGAGGAATACGTAAGCTACAAGAACCTTCACATGGGCGTTGATCCCGTTTACGACAAGGCAAACAACCTGCTCGTTCTCTACTTCGAGGACAAGAACATCTGGTACACCGAAGACGCGGCATGCTATGTTGCATACATCTCCGACACCGCCGCAAATTCCATTGACGCAAAGCCCGACATGACCGCTTATCCGGACATGCTCCTCGAGAACGGCGACTACTGCGGCGTTGCACTCAAGCTGGACGGCGAAATTCCCGCGGGCACCTATGAAATCGCCGTTTCCTTCGCGTCATACAGCTGTTCCTTCGAAATGACCGTTCAGTAAGCCATGAAGCTGCATTTTCTCGGTACCGGAGCCGCCGACTGGGACATTGCGAAAGCCGACGCGTCCATTGAATTCCGGCGCAACTCCTCGCTCCTCATCGACGGCAGACTGCTGATTGATCCCGGCAGATGCCTCGCGGAGTTTGAGAGCACCTTCGGCTATACAGACCTCTACGCCGGCGTGACGGACATCATCTGCACGCACAGGCACAGCGACCACTATTCTCCCGCGACCGTGGACATGCTCGCCGAAAACGGCTCCGTCTTTCACGAAACCGCGGCGGGAGACACCCTCGAGCTTGCGCACTACACCATCCGCGTTTTCCCGGCGAATCACTGCACCGCGGAGCGTCCCGTCCATTTCCTCATCGAATCGAAGGATGACGGCAAACGCCTCTTCTACGGAACCGACGGCGCATGGCTCCCGTACGAAACCTACCGCGGACTGATGGCTGCCGGTCATGTGGATCTGATGGTATTTGACTGCACCATCGGCGACATTCACGGGGACTACCGCATTTTCGAGCACAACAACTGCGCCATGATCGGCGAAATGCGGGCGGCTTTTGCGAAAATCTGCCCGAGATTCATGGCAACGCACCTCGCACGGACGCTCCATCCCGCACACGACGACGCGGCACGGGTTCTCGCCGGATACGGCTTTGAGACCGCGCACGACAACCTCATCACCGAGGTTTGACCGAACAACAAAATCAGCCGGACGCATCGCGATTGATACATCCGGCTTTTGTTTTGCTTATTTTTCTTTTGTTTCTTCCTGCTTGCGCTGGCAGTTGACGGCATCCCGCTCCAGCATTTCCGAGAGCGCACCGACGTATTCCCGGATTTTTTCCTTGTCTTCCTCCGAGAAGTCCTCGAGCGTCTTGATGATTTCGTGCAGAATCTCGCCGAGCATGTAGTCAAGCGCAGCTATGCCTTCATCGGTGATTTCAATGTACACCTGACGGCGGTTTTCGGTATTGTGCGCGCGGCGGACGTAGTTCTGATCCTCCAGATCGTTGACCAGCTTGGTGAGCTGCTGTTTGGTGATGCCCAGCTCCTTCGCAAATTCCGTCATGGTCAGCGGTTCACCCTTGTGATTGCGCAGGGTGTAGAGCATCGAAAAGCCGTGGGACTGGAAGCGGAACTGGTTCGCCTCAACGATATGGCGGCGGATGAGGGCATAATACTGCACCATAAAATTCAGAAAGACCCGCGCGGTCTTGAGATCAATCATATCGGACATGCTGTCACCTCCGGTTCGCCGAACGTGTAATCCGCGAAATAAAACAATTCATTCATGTGTACAGTTATTATATCAGAAAGTCCCCCGGATGTCAAGTGAGCGCGGCGAAAAATTCGTTATTCCGGCAGACAGCGCAGGTTTCCGTCAAAAGTGCCGCGGAAGGTGAGAAAATTCAGCTTTGCCGAACGCAGGAACGCCGTCATCTCCGCCGTGATCCGCTCGCCCGGAACGAGAAGCGGAATTCCCGGCGGGTATGCCATCACGCTCTCCGCGCAGATTCTTCCGGCAGCATCTTCGAGCGGGACGTTCTCCCATCCCTTCACGGACGCTTCCCACGGCGCGAGAACCGTCTCCGGCACGGGCAGATGCACGCTATCTCCGGCTGATTCCCCGTCCCGCGGCGCGATTTTTCCGCATGCATCAAGCAGACACCGCGTCATCTCCGGCGTATCCCCTGCCCCGGTCATCAGAAGCACGTAGTTTTCCGCCGTCATCTCCGGTTCAATGCCGTTCTCACGCAGGATTGATGCAAGCTCGTCTCCTGTGTATCCGCACCGGCGCAGAATCAGCTTGCTCGTGTCAAACGCAAAAACGCCGTCCGGCACATCAAACGCCGCCGATTCCCGCACTTCCCGGATCCGCTCACGCCATGCTTCAAACAGCGAGGGATTCTCCATTTCGTACGCACAGCCGTCCACGGATGCGAGGAAGAGATACGACGGACTGGAGGTTTCAAAGATCCCCAGTGCCGCCGCGATGTCATCCGGATTCACCAAGGCACCGCATACGTGCAGAATCGACGTCTGGGTCAGCGAGGGCATCGTTTTATGCAGACTCATCACCGTCACATCCGCACCGCAGGTCACCGGGGACTGCACCGCCGGATCGAGAAAACCGAGGTGGGAGCCATGTGCCGCATCCACGATGAGCGCAACGCCGTACCGGTGACAGACCTCTGCAATGCCGCCGACATCACTCACCACGCCGTCATACGTCGGAGATGTGATTAGCATGCACGCGGCGTCGGGACATCCGAGAATCGCTTCTTCCGCCTGAGACGGTGTAATATCCGCCGCAAATCCCATCGGATGCGGGCGCGGCAGGATGTACACCGGCTTCGAGCGGCAGATTGTCACCGCGTTGTACACGGATTTGTGGCAGTTGCGCGCCATGATGACCGGCTTTCCCGATTTCGCCAGCGCATACACAGACGCGAGAATGCCGCCCGTCGTGCCGTTCACGAGAAAGAACGAGCGATCCGCTCCGAACACCCGCGCGGCGTGATCCTGTGCATCCCGGATGATTCCCTCCGGCGCGTGCAGGTTGTCAAGCCCGTCGATTTCGGTGTAGTCGATTCCGGAAACGGCGGAAATATAATCAAAGGAAGGATTGCGCTTGTGCCCGGGCATGTGGTACGGAACGGATTTGTCCGTGTACTGCCGCAGAATATCGTACAGACGCATGATGCACCTCCGTTTTTTCAGAAATAACAAAAGAAAACCGTCCAAACTGTTGTCTGAACGGTTTCTCTTTTTAACAGCGGTATAGGGATTCGAACCCCAACATACAGAGTCAGAGTCTGCTGTGCTACCTTTACACAATACCGCTATCCTCAGGTCATCCGGGCTTTCGCTTCGGTGTGTCCTGCCGACGGATGATATTATACCAGATCAGAGAATGTTTGTCAATACCTTTTTGAAAGTTTTTTGAGATTTTTTTGAAAAAGTTTTAAAAAAACAGAAACGGCGGAAACCGAACAAACAATTCCCGCCGTATATTCCCTTATTCGCAGTCGTCACAGTCGCCGCAGCCTTCGCGGATTTCAAATACATCCTCATCCGCCAGACCGAGGTCAGCTTCAGCCGCCTTCATCATGATCGCGCATTCGATTCTCTTGCGGAACAGCTTGCAGCCGTATTCATACACGCCGCGGATGGAGCCGGTCGCGTGGTATGCATTCGCCGCACAGCCGCCGGAGCAGTACAGCTTTGCCCAGCAGTCGTCGCATTCCCGTCTCGCGTAGACGTTGCACAGCTTGAAGTCGTCGCGGAGCGCAGTGTTCGTCACGCCTTGCCATACATCGCCCATCTTATACTTTTCGTCGCCCACGAACTGGTGGCACGGGTACAAATCGCCCGTCGGAGTGACCGCGAAGTATTCCGTACCGGAGCCGCATCCCGCGATTCTCTTGTAAATGCAGGGGCCGTGGGAGAGGTCAAGCATGTAGTGGTAGAACGTGATCGGCTTGCCCTCCTGCTTGCGGCGGATCATGTCCTTCGCGAGGATTTCGTACTGCTCGAGAATGACGGGCAGGTCTTCCTCGGTCAGCGCGTACTTGGTGCCGTCGGGAGAAACCACGGGCTCCATGGACAGGCGGTCAAATCCGAGGTCAGCCATGTGGAAGAGATCCTTGGTGAAATCGGGATTCGCATGGGTGAAGGTGCCGCGCATGTAGTATTCCCTGTCACCTCTCGCCGCCGCCATCTTCTGGAACTTCGGCACGATCCGGTCGTAGCTGCCGTTGCCTGCATAATCGCGGCGGGAGATGTCGTTGATTTCACGGCGTCCGTCAAGGCTGAGAACCACGTTGGTACATTCTTTGTTGGCAAATTCGATCACATCGTCGTCGATGAGCATGCCGTTGGTCGTCAGCGTGAAGCGGAAATTCTTGCCGGCGTCCTTTTCAATCGAGCGCGCGTACGCAACCAGACGCTTGACGACGTCGAAGTTCATGAGCGGTTCGCCGCCGAAGAAGTCCACTTCGAGATTGACATGCTTGCCGGAGTTCTTCACGAGGAAGTCCAGAGCCGCCACGCCCGTTTCGTAGCTCATCAGCGCGCTCTCGCCGTGGTACTTGCCCTGCGCCGCAAAGCAGTATTCGCAGTTGAGGTTGCAGGTGTGCGCCACATGGAGGCAGAGCGCCTTGACAGTGGTGTTGCGGTTCTTGAAGTCAAATGCGTGGTCCTTGTACTGATCCTCGGCAAAGAGCCGTCCGATGGATTTCAGCTCTTCCACGTCGTCAAAGCAGTCAAGGACGTCCTGTTCGGTGACATCGGGATAACGTTCGGTAATCACACGGACGATTTCCTCGCGCGCGGTGTTTTCGTACATCCCAATGATGTCGTAAGCCACTTCGTCCACGAGATGCACGCTTCCGCTGTACACGTCGATGACGATATTGTAGCCGTTAAGTTTATACTGGTGTATCATATCCGCAGTGCGGCAGCCATACTCCGTTTTTGTTCAGCCGGAAATTACGACAGATTCCGCATCCTTTCGTTTGGTGAATTTTTCTGTCTGTACCTTTATATCAAATATGAAAACAAAATAAAATCCGCCTGCCTTTTCGGAGCAAGCGGTATTTTATGTGTGCACTTACTTATTCTTGTTTTCGCACTTCTGGTTAGCAACACCGCAGGAAGTCTTGCAAGCGGACTGGCA
>JAFUQY010000411.1 GCA_017472105.1 Clostridia bacterium
ATGACCTGCGCGGTATCGGCAACGCTTTCACCCTTGGATGCGGAAGAGCTTGCCGCAAGAGAGAAACCGAGGCAGGAGCCGCCCAGTTCCAGCATAGCCGCTTCAAAGCTCAGTCTGGTTCTGGTGGAAGGCTCGAAGAACAGAGTCGCCAGCTTCTTGCCCTTGCACTTTTCAGAATATTTATCGGGATTTTCGATGATATCCATGGCTGTCTGAATCAGCTCGTCGATTTCAGCCGTGGAAAGATCCGGAATATCAATCACACTTCTCATTTTGGTCCGCCTTTCGCTGTTTCGCCGTCAATCTACGAATTCCGCAACACAGCGCTTGTATGCGGCTACCGGATCGTCAGCGGCGGTGATGGGACGTCCTACTACGATGTAGTCGGAGCCGATCTTCTTCGCTTCTGCGGGAGTCATAACGCGCTTCTGGTCGCCGATGTCGCCGTCAGCAAAACGAACGCCGGGAGTTACGGTCAGGAATTCTCTGCCGCAGCGGTTGTGAACGGCTTCCGCTTCCAGGGGAGAGCATACAACGCCGTCGAGCCCGGACTTCTTTGCGTTTGCCGCGTAGTGCATGACAACTTCAGCGATGTTTTCGTTGATAAGAAGGTCGGTTTCCATGGTTTCCTGGTCGGTGGAGGTCAGCTGGGTTACGGCGATGAGCAGAGGACGGGTGCCGTCGGGTCTGGTGAGGCCTTCGATTGCGGCTTCCATCATACGGCAGGTGCCAGCGGCGTGAAGGTTGCACATGTCAACGTCCAGACGGGACAGAACTGCCATGGACTTCTTTACCGTGTTCGGAATGTCGTGGAGCTTGAGGTCAAGGAAAATCTTGTGGCCTCTCGCCTTGATTTCGCGTACGATTGCGGGACCTTCCGCGTAGTACAGCTCCATGCCGATCTTGACGTAGGGCTTTACGTCGGTGAACTTGTCGAGGAACGTGAATACCTGTTCCGCGGATGCAAAGTCACATGCGATGATTACGTCTCTTCCCATTATTTTCTACCTCCAATAATATCGGTTAAGTTTTCGATTCTGTATTTTTCCATGACTGCGGGGAGTTCATTGATGATATCCCGGCAGACATAGGGATTGATGAGGTTCGCCGCACCGATTTCAACGGCACATGCGCCTGCCATCATCATTTCGATTACGTCTTCGGCAGTGGAAATGCCGCCCATGCCGACAACGGGGATTTCAACCGCGTGCGCAACGTCCCAGACACAGCGGACCGCTACGGGGAAAATCGCACTGCCGGAGTAGCCGCCGGTACGGTTTGCAAGAAGGGGCTTGCCGGTTCTGAGGTTCATTCTCATGCCGAGCAGGGTGTTGATCAGGCTGATGCCGTCCGCGCCCGCTTTTTCGCAAGCCACAGCGATTTCTGCGATATTGCCGACGTTCGGAGACAGCTTCATGATGACGGGCTTTTTGGTGACTTCCTTGACCGCACGGGTGACTTCCGCCGCCGCTTCGGGAGAAGTACCGAAGGACATGCCGCCGCCGTGTACGTTCGGACAGCTGATGTTCACTTCAAGCCAGCCGACCTGATCGCACTTGTCGAGCTTTTCGGAGGTGTATGCGTAGTCTTCGATGCAGAAGCCGCTGACGTTCGCCATGACGGGCTTGTGGAAGCACTTTGCCAGCTTGGGCAGTTCCTCGGAGATGACCTTGTCGACGCCGGGGTTCTGGAGCCCTACCGCATTGAGCATGCCGGATGCGCATTCCGCGATTCTCGGAGTTGCGTTGCCGAACCGGGGATCCTTTGTGGTGCCCTTGAAGGAGAACGTGCCGAGGATGTTGATGTCGTACAGCTCAGCGAATTCGTATCCGTAGCCGAAGGTGCCGCTTGCGGGAATGAGCGGATTGTCAAGCTCGATGCCGCAGAGTGTGGTGCTTATTTTTCCCATATGATCTCCTCCTTTTTCAGGACGGGGCCGTCCTTGCAGATTCTCTTGTTGCCGTAGAGGGTTTTGCAGGAGCATCCCATGCACGCGCCGAATCCGCATCCCATTCTTTCTTCGAAGCTGAATTCGCCGTCGATTCCGGTCTTGTTGTACACAGCCTTGAGCATGGGTTCGGGTCCGCAGGTGTAGAAGTAGGTGCAGTCGAGGTCGTTCATGGCGTCGGTGACAAATCCCTTCACGCCGTAGGAGCCGTCCGCGGTTGCCACGGTGACCTTGCATCCGAGAGCCGCGAATTCCTTTTCGTAGAAGATTTCGTCTTTCGTATTGAAGCCGAGGATCACGGTAACATCCTTCCCGGCTTCGCGGAGCTTTCTTGCCGCCATGTACATGGGAGGAACGCCGACGCCGCCGCCGATGAGAAGCGGTCTGTCCCCTGCGCGGGTCAGGTCATATCCATTGCCGAGTCCGGTGAGCACATCGAGTTTTTCGCCGGGCTTCATGGCGCCCATTTTTTCCGTGCCGTGACCCACCACCTTGTAGATGATGGTCAGGCAGTCGGATTCGCAGTCGCATACGGAAATCGGTCTGCGGAGGTAGAAGCCTTCCAGCTGGATGTTGACAAACTGACCGGGGATGATACCCTCGGTGTCGCCGGTCATCTTCATCCGGTAAACCGTTTCCGTCAGCGGAATATTTTCAGTGATGGTAAAGATTGTCTGTTTCATACTGTTCCCTTTTACTCAAACCTTGGAGAATTCCGTGCGCCGCAGGCGATGAACCATGGTTCAGGGAATTCTCAGGCATGAGTGCAGCTTACTTTCAATTTCGTGTTTCGTCACCACTCATGCGTCAATTGTGGAGATGCAGAGGGTGGTTTCTTCGAGTACGTCGAGCAGAACGCGTACGGTGTCAAGGGCTGTGAACATGGTGACGTTGTTTTCAACCGCGCACTGACGGATCTGGTGACCGTCGGATTCCTTGTTGTCAGCCGCAACGTCCTTGGTGTTGATGACGTAGGTCACATAACCCTGGCGGATTGCGGTGGGAATATCGTCGTGACCTTCGCTGATCTTGTGGCGTACGCGGGTCTTGATGCCGTGTTCCTTGAGGAAAGCCGCGGTGCCTTCGGTTGCTTCGATGTTGAAGCCGAGCTTGTAGAAGCGTTCGATCAGGGGCAGTGCTTCTTCCTTGTCGGTGTCCGCGATGGTTGCGAGAACGGTACCGTAGTTCATGATGTTCATACCGGACGCCTGAAGTGCCTTGTAGAGCGCGCGGGTCATCTTGTCGTCGTAGCCGATGGCTTCACCGGTGGACTTCATTTCGGGAGAGAGGTATGCATCAAGACCGCGGAGCTTCGCGAAGGAGAACGCGGGTGCCTTGACGTAGTAGCGGTTCTTTTCTCTGGGATAGATTTCGGTGATGCCCTGTTCCTCGAGGGATTTGCCGAGGATGGTCAGGGTTGCGATGTCTGCGAGGCTGTATCCGGTGGACTTGGACAGGAACGGAACGGTTCTGGAGGAACGCGGGTTTACTTCGATGATATAAACCTGCTCGTCCTTGTCAACGATGAACTGGATGTTGTAAAGTCCGACGATGCCGATGCCGAGACCGAGCTTTTCGGTGTAGTCGAGGATGGTCTTCTTCACATTTTCGCTGATGGAGAAGGTGGGATATACACTGATGGAGTCACCGGAGTGGATACCGGTCTTTTCAACCAGCTCCATGATGCCGGGAACGAATACCTTCTTGCCGTCGCATACCGCGTCAACTTCGACTTCCTTGCCGCGGATGTACTTGTCAACCAGAACCGGGCGGTCCTCGTCGATTTCAACGGCGGTCTTGAGGTAGTGTCTGAGCTGTTCTTCGTTTGCTACGATCTGCATAGCACGGCCGCCGAGTACGAAGCTGGGACGGACGAGTACGGGATAGCCGATTTCGGATGCCGCACGGATACCGTCCTCGATCTTGGTGACAGCCTGACCCTTGGGCTGGGGAATGCCGAGGGAAGAGAGGAGCTTTTCGAAGGAATCGCGGTTTTCCGCCTTTTCGATCGCGTCGCAGTCGGTGCCGATGATCTTCACGCCGCGTTCCCGAAGAGGTTCCGCAAGGTTGATGGCAGTCTGACCGCCGAGGGATGCGATAACGCCTTCCGGCTTTTCGAGGTGGATGATGTTCATGACGTCTTCCGCGCAGAGGGGCTCGAAGTACAGCTTGTCGGAAGTGGTGTAGTCGGTGGATACGGTTTCGGGGTTGTTATTGATGATGATCGCTTCGTAGCCGGCGTTCTTGATGGTCATGACCGCATGAACGGTGGAGTAGTCGAATTCCACGCCCTGACCGATACGGATGGGACCGGAACCGAGCACGATGATCTTCTTCTTGTCGGATACGATGGATTCGTTTTCGTCTTCGTAGGTGGAGTAGAGATAGGGGATATAGCCCGCAAGCTCCGCCGCACAGGTGTCGATGGTCTTGTAAACGGGCATCATTCCCTTTTCCATGCGGGCATTGTAGACGTCCATTTCGGTGCAGTTCCACATGTCGCCGACGGCACGGTCGCAGAAGCCCATCTGCTTTGCATCGTACAGGATTTCGTCGTTCCACGGATTTTCGCGGAGCAGCTTTTCCTCGTCGATGATGTTCTTGAACTTGTCGATGAAGAGCATGTCGATCTGGGTTGCGTTGGAGATCATGCCCATGTCGACGCCCTTTCTGAGAAGCTGTGCGATGGCGTAGATTCTGTCGTCGGTGCCGTCCTTGATGTAGGAAAGCAGCTCGTCGGTGTGCCATGTGTCAAACTTCTTCATGTGGAGATGGTAAACGCCGATTTCAAGGGAGCGGATCGCCTTGAGCAGTGCTTCTTCCATGGTTCTGCCGATGGACATGACCTCACCGGTCGCCTTCATCTGGGTACCCAGCTTGTTGTTCGCGGAGGTGAACTTGTCGAACGGGAACCGGGGCATCTTCATGACAACGTAGTCAAGTGCGGGTTCGTATGCGGCGGGCGTATTGCCGAGCTTGATTTCGTCCAGCGTCATGCCGACTGCGATCTTTGCGGTCACTCTTGCGATGGGGTAGCCGCTCGCCTTGGACGCCAGTGCGGAGGAACGGGATACGCGCGGGTTGACTTCGATGAGGTAGTACTGGAAGGAATGCGGGTCGAGCGCGAACTGTACGTTGCATCCGCCTTCGATCCTGAGGGCACGGATGATCTTGAGTGCGCTGTCGCGGAGCATGTTGTATTCCTTGCTGGTGAGGGTCTGAGCGGGCGCCACTACGATGGAGTCACCGGTGTGGATGCCGACGGGGTCGATGTTTTCCATGGAGCAGATGGTAATGGCGGTGTCCTTTGCGTCGCGCATTACTTCAAACTCGATTTCCTTGTAGCCCTTGATGCTCTTTTCGACGAGAACCTGATGCACGGGAGAGAGCACCAGCGCGTTCTTCATGATTTCGCGGAATTCATCTTCGTCGTACGCAAAGCCGCCGCCGGTACCGCCGAGCGTGAATGCGGGACGGAGAACGACCGGGAAGCCGATTTCGTGAGCCGCCGCGATGCCTTCTTCGAGGGAGTTTGCGATGAGAGAGGGAAGAACGGGTTCGCCGATTTCCTGGCAGAGTTCCTTGAAGAGTTCACGGTCTTCCGCCTTTTCGATGCTTTCCGGAGGAGTACCGAGCAGTTCGGTCTGGCATTCGCGGAGGATACCCTTCTTTGCGAGCTGCATCGCGAGGTTCAGACCGGTCTGACCGCCGATCCCGGGGATGATCGCGTCGGGACGTTCGTAGCGGATGATCTTCGCGACGTATTGGAGGGTCAGGGG